>QQUD01000857.1 GCA_008501785.1 Chloroflexota bacterium | reverse complement strand
ACTCAATTTCAGCAAAAAGAGTTGTTGCCAGTTGCTCACCTTGATCGTTCGTATTCGCAACCTCATAAAACCAACGGCGCAAGAACTTCTTTTTATCTGAAGGTTGAAAAGACTGTAACATTTTTTTTTCAAACTGCTGCAACCAAAGGGCGCTATTATGACCAACTTCTCGTGAGGTTACTAAAATGCGATTTTGGTTATATTTCTTGGCAAGCATATTGATTCTTTCGATAAGCTGCTCTCTTTTTGCTTTATTAACAATTTCATCTAATCCATCAATACAAATGCAGCATCGACCAGCTATAACAGCATCTTTTAGATCACTCACCAATGCTTGTTCCAAGGAAAGTTCATTAATGACTCTGCGAATAATAAAATCTATCAACTGTTCTTGCGATAGATTAAAATCATCAACAATATCTCTAGCTCTTATGAAAATTGGGTATGGTGTGTCTTTCATATTATTAAGAGCAATATACTTTAAAAGAGTTGACTTCCCAGAACCAGGAGGACCAAGAATGACTAAATGATCATGTCTATCAAGTACTTGATGAAATGGAGTTGGCAGATTTGATTGAAAATCATGCTGCTGCGAACCTTCAAAAACTGTATTTGAGATGGATTTTACGAGAAGGGACACAAAAATATTTTTCAACAAAACTCGCTGCTCAGTTTTTTCACTTGCTACACCTGAAAACACAAGGCTACCAAATTGGTCTTTAAAATGCTCTTTATACAAAGATAGCGTGTCTGTTGTTGCTTTAGGTTTATTTCGGAAGAAATTTATCTTATCGTGTACCTCTGGAAACTTACCACTTATAACTAACAACTCTTGCAGGTACAAAATAAACTGCTTTAAAGTTGGTTCAAGCTTATAATCTTTCACGGTAAGTGGTTTTTGGAAAGTCTCAGCGAGGTATCGGCACATTTCAGCTAATTTAACAACATTAGGGTATTCCTTATTGAACAGAGCCGAATTCTCTATTTCTTGGGCACATTTATTTATCTGGTCTTTTTTCTTTTGTTGAAGTTTTGCGACTCTTTTCCAATCAATAGTTAAAATGTTTTCCAATTCGAGACATGCCGTTTTATCAAGGGTATTATTTTGAGAGATATTGGAAACGGCCGTATTATATGCTTTTTTAAATTCTCTACTGCGTTCTTTACTTTCCGCTATTTTCTGGATATTGTGAATATAGTTAGCAACTAGGAGTTCACCAATATAAGCTAGACCGCCTCCAATAATTGGGGCAATGATCATTACCATTTAAAATCTCTCCTGGCACGCATGAACTTACTGGAAATTTAAGCTTTACAAAGCAACGCTACAGAAAAACCTTTATTTCATGTATTCTCACCGTATTTGCTGTAGCAAATCTGGTTCAAGAACGGCCGTAATCCACCAAAAACACCAACGCCAACGACACCAACGCCGGATAATTAATTTGATGCGTCGGCATTGCAATATTAAAATCATACTCCCCGCTCAAACCTGCATACAGAAAACCAATAGGGTCCGGCAATTTTGCTTGCTGCGGCTCATCATAAATCATCAAATCAGATGGCACTTGCCCATACAAAGAGTAATGCTGATCGTCAGTTTCCTTGCTGAGCGCCAACCAAAGCGTCTCCGCAACTTCAACCACATAATATGATTGTGCGTTCTCAACTCTCGTATTCAAATATTTATTGATGATTGCATACACCACGTGGTCCAAAATAATGGCATAGGCAGTGTGCAGACGGCCGTTTCGCCCCGGCTTTTTTGTCCAGGTCAACTCCATCGTCGCCAACGTATCACCCGCTGGCAGCGCGAACCGCACGTGCCGCTCTGGATCATCAGGCAGCCAGGGCGTTCCATGGTCTGCAACGAGAATCATTTTTCCTTTTTTATCAAACAAATGATACCGTTTCACAGTGGGAATATCTGAGGGCAAGCGTAAGATTCCAAAATCCATAACAAATTCATTTTACAGGTCAACCAATGAACCTCCAAAAAGAATATGCATTTTCGCTCTTTTCTTCCATTTCTTCTAACAAACTTTCAGTTTATGATCACATTCAGACCCTATTTAGAGTGATGATAATTCCCCAAATGAAAATCCGGGGCGGCACAGTTGGTTGAGTGTAAAGATGAGCATTTGGCGTACGGAAAACTGTGCCAGCACGCTGTGTGGAATTTGCCCTTCCAACAGTAGGGCAATTAGGCCATGCACGGCGCTCCAGATGGAAACGGCCGTTAACTCCCCCGGCCCATCTTGCAACACCCCCACCTCTTGGCAATTCACCACAACCGCCACCACCTGCTGAAAAGTCTTCTGCGACATTTCCACATAATCAGGGTATTCCTTTTCCTTCTCTAGCACACTGGAAAACATGATCTTAAACTGATCCGGGTCGTTCATGGCAAACTGCACGTAAGTCCACGCCGTTTCCAACATCTGCCGGATCGGGTCATTCTCATACCGCTTAGTCACGATGATCACTTGCTCATACAACTGACGATACCCTTCCGTCGAGATAGCCGCGATCAATGCCTGCTTATCAGCAAAGTGCGCGTAAGGTGCAGTATGAGAGACCTCGGCCTTTTGCGCCACTTTGCGCAAACTCAGCCCGCCGATACCGTTTTTAGCTAGAATCTCGATCCCCGCTTTGATAAGGGCGTTTTTCAGATCGCCGTGATGGTAGGTGTTTTTCTTTGCCATTTCGTTAAATATTCTACCGTAGACCTCCGAGATTTTAAAAAAGCTCGAAGGTTTAAAATCTGTTGTATTTTAATCTTGACAGTGTAAAGATTGTAGTTCATAATATAAACCATGTCAAACCAACTATCAGCTAAACAACAAGTGGTCAACACCTGCCATACCCTGCTCAATCGCGGCTATCTCAAAGCAACTGAAGGGAACATCTCTGTCCGCATACCTGGGCAAGAACAGTTTGCCATCACACCTTCTAACTACGATTATGCCCAAATGAAGGAAGTGGACATCTGCATCCTAGATTTTGCCCTGAATCAGTCTGAAGGAACGATGAAGCCATCAATTGAAAGTGGCATGCACGCAGCCGTTTACCAAAATCGGCCCGACGCACACGTAATCATCCACACCCACCAGCCCTACGCAAGCGCCCTGGCGCTGATTAACAAACCCATCCCATCTCTTTTCGATGAACAAGTGCGCTTCCTGGGACGGTCAGTGGACATCATTCCCTACGCACCATCGGGCACAGGTTTCCTCAAAAACAAAGTAAAAAGCAAAATCAAAAACGGCAGCAACGCCTATATTTTGCAAAATCACGGTGTATTGGTTCTGGGTGGAACCGTTGAGCGGACCATTCACAATATGGCTCTGCTAGAAAAGTGCGCCCTGACTTACCTGTTAGCCCTGCTAACCGAGGAAAAAATCAGCAAAATTCCGCTGCCCATCCGCGAGATTGTGTTCGCCAAGCTGCGAGCAGACGAAAAGAAGTTTGCTAAATTGGGATGAAGAAGAGATTGAGAGATTAGGAGAGTTAGTCTCCCTCATCTCTAATCTCCCAATCTCTCCCCTTTTAATGAAGGAAAAAATTATGACCCAACAACAATACGCTATTTCTGAATATCATGATGTTGATGAAGTAT
>QQUD01001078.1 GCA_008501785.1 Chloroflexota bacterium | reverse complement strand
GTCTCCAGAATCATCCAAAATTACAGAACTACCGGTTTCAGTTGAATTACAAGCAGCAAATGTTGCTGAGATTATTAATAGAAGAAAAATAGGCGTTGTTTTTAATCGTTTCATATCGTCACTCATGTTGAAATGTGCTAGACTTTGATGTTTGTTTTTATTTTTAGAATCTTTTTCCTTGATAGCGACCTGTATCTTATTAGATTATGGGATAGAAAGGCAACTGTTCCCAGATTCTATGAGCAATTCCTTACATACATCTTACTTTGCCATAGGCTTTTTCGGAATTTAAATGATCTGATACTGTACCGAAAAAGCCTTAAGCCAATCCAAAACAACTGCTTCTTTTAGGATATTAATTTCTGGATTGGCCATAAAACTGTGGAGGACTGTCAATTTACGTGAAGCGAAAAATCAGTCTCAAAACACTCTTGTTAATCCTGTTAATCACAGCGGCTGGCTGTCAGAATGATGAGCCTATGCCAACTGTCGTACCAACTGCCGATGTTTCGGAGGCGGATGACGCATTTAATTCAGAAACGAGCGGCGCAGAAAATGATGATGGGGAAACGGCCGTATCCACCCCAACCCCTGCCCCCTCACCAACACCCGAACCGGTTAAACAACTCGTCGTTAACATGGCTGCCGAACCAACCAGCCTCTACCTCTATGGCGACAGCTCGTTACAGGCAGCGGCCATTCGCCACGGCATCTACGAAAACCTGTTCACATCACTTGGCTACGACTACCAGGCGCAAGGGTTAGAAAAACTGCCCAGCCTTGCCGATGGTGATGCTGTGATCAACACCGTCACAGTGGCCGAAGGGGATGTGGTTCTCAATGCATCTGGCGATCCGATGCGGCTGGCTCCTGGTTTGCAAATCATTACCGCCGATGGCAGCTTCCTCACTTACGATGGTGAAGAAGGTGTCGAGATGCTGCAAATGGTGGTTGATTTTACATTTAAGCCGCTGGTGTGGTCAGATGGAGTAGCGGTAACGGGAACCGACTCTCTCTTCAGCTTCAATATTGCCGCAGATGCCAACACCCCCAGCGACAAAACCAAAACCGAACGCACCGCCAGTTACGAAGCAATGGGTGATTTAAGCGTACGTTGGACAGGCGTTCCTGGCTTTTTAGATGAAACTTACTTTCTGAACGTGTGGCAGCCACTGCCAAATCACCAATTAAGTCGATTTACGGCTGCGGACTTGTTGACTGCTGACGAAACGGCCGTGTCCCCACTCAGTCACGGACCGTTTGTTGTGTCCGAATGGGAAACTGGCTCACACATGCTGCTCACCGCAAACCTCAATTATTATCGAGCTGATGCAGGGCTTCCACATGTGGGCGAGGTTTTAATTCAGTTTGAAGACGATCTGGATCGAAATTTAGCACAGGTCGCAGCCGGAGATGCGGATATTCTCACCCAAGACATTTTCCAGGCACAGCCCATGCAAACAACGGCTGACCTTGTTGCTGACAAGGGACTGTCTGCCACCTTCCAGCCAATTTCGGTGTTTGAGCATATCGATTTTGGCATAAATTCAGCCGAAGAGTACGAAGAAACCAGACCGGACTGGTTTGAAGCGTCAGGGGTACGGCAGGCGATGACCCTTTGCACAGACCGGCAGCGGATGGTGGATGAGTTGATGTTTGGGCAAGTCGATGTGCTTCATGCCTACGTGCCCGATTCGCACCCGCTGTACCCCGACGATGCTTTTACGCAGCCATTTGACCCTGAAGCAGCTAACGCGCTGCTGGAAGAACTGGGGTTTGTCGATACAGATGACAATGGTATTCGTGAATTTCTGGAGATTGAAGAAGGGCAAATCAAGTCTACTACGCCGTTCAGCATTACGCTGGGAACAGACATCGAGAGCTTACAACGGCAGCGCATCAACGAGATGTTTGCTGAAGATATGGCTGCGTGTGGCATTCATGTCGAGCTTTATGAAATCCCTGTGATTGATTGGTATGCAGATGGACCGTTTAGCCCGTTGTTTGGTCGCCGCTTTGATTTGGCGACGTTTGCATGGTTGACGAATATTCGTCCACCGTGCAATTTGTATTTGTCTAGCAATATCACCGGTCCTGAAGAGCATGGCTTTGGCGGATGGGGCAACGTAAATGCCACCGGTTGGTCCAATGAATCATTTGACGAATCGTGCGAAATGGCGCTGGCAGCACTGCCCGGTACGCCGGAATATGCCGAATATCACCAAGAGGCGATTCGGCTCTTTACAGAACAATTGCCGGTGATCCCGTTGTTTGCGCAGATGAAAACGGCCGTTACCCACCCCGCCGTCCTTAACTTCAAACCCGATTCAACACAACCGTCAGCGTTGTGGAATTTGTTTGAACTTGATGTAGAAGAGTAATGTGGTGAAAGGTTCTTTTTTAGATAGGGTGCTGTTTTGGCGAAAGCAGGAATTGGATGAAGGTGAGTGTTTCGATATGACGGAACGGTTTTTGATTGTTGGGCTGGGAAATCCTGGCCGAAAATATCGCGGACACCGGCATAACATTGGGTTTATGGCGGTTGATAAATTGGCGGCGGCGCATGGCATCACGTCGAGTACGGTGCAAAATAAGGCGATTGTGGGAAACGGCCGTATTCATACCATTCCCGTGATCATTGCCAAACCACAAACCTTCATGAACAACAGCGGTGATGCTGTGGGACCGCTGGCTCGATACTACAAAGTGCCGTCAGAAAATGTGTTTATTGTGTATGACGAACTCGACTTGCCTTTCGGCACGGTGCGTTTGCGCGAAAAAGGTGGGGCCGGTGGTCACAACGGCATGAAATCGATTATCAACCACCTGGGCCAAGAATTTCCACGGATGCGGCTTGGCATCGGCCGTCCCCCCGGACAAATGCCCGTACAGGGATATGTGCTGCAAGATTTTAACAAGTCAGATTTACCCGTTCTCGAAGATGTATTGGAAACGGCCGTTCGAGCCATCGAAACCTATTTAAAGGAAGGGATTCAATTGGCGATGTCGCGCCACAATGGATCCGTTATTGAGGATTGACGATTTTGGATTAACGATTTACGATTAAAGATTCACAAAAGGTGCGTTGCACTTTCCGAAGTGCGTCGCACCTAAATCATTATCGTTAATTAAAAACACATTGCTGTGGCCGGTCTCCAGACCGAGCCACTCCGAAAATCGTCAATCTAAAATCAAAAATCGTAAATAAACATGAGCGTATTTGGCCTTCTACAAGCGTTTGATGAATTACCCGCATTTCAAGAGTTTTTAGCGGCACTGGATGCAACCGAACCAGTGCCGCCTTTAGAGCTGCCAACGAGCGCCAGACCGGCCGTCTTGGCAAAGCTAGTCGCCACGCGTCGTGTGCCCACAATTTTGCTCACCGGTCGGGTGGACAGCGTGAGCAAATGGATGCAGGCACTGGAAATGTGGCTGCCAGATAACGTGCCGGTAATGCGATTCCCAGAACCAACACCACTGCCATATGATCGCGGTCCCTGGAGTGAGCGCACGAGAAACAGACGATTGCAAGTGTTCTCACAGTTGATGACTGGACAGCATCCGCAAATCCCAGCCACCGACAATCCACCGTTCATCGTTGCCTCTGCGCGTGCCCTGCTGCAAAAGACGCTGCCCAAACGCCGATTTGTGATTAACACGCGCGTTTTGCGTTTGGGACAAATCATTGATCTGGAAAAGTTGACGGCGACCTGGCAAGGGGCTGGTTATGAACCAGTAACCGTTGTGGAAGGCGTCGGTCAGTTTAGCCGCCGGGGTGGTATTCTCGATATTTTCCCGATAGCGGCCGAATTACCGGTGCGGATTGAGCTGTTTGGAGACGAGATCGAGACGATGCGCTATTTCAACCCGGCCACGCAGCGCTCAATGCGCGTGAAAGGTAGTGCCTCTGTTGAAAGAATCGTTGTGCCACCGGCACGGGAAGCGCTGCCAGCGGTGGCGCATGATTTTGCCTTGTCGCTGCCAGAATCCGTAGAAACAGATCGTGTCGATAATTTGCCTTCATGGCAGGACGATTTGCCAGAATTGAAGGCAGGTAACGCGATTCCTAATCTGGAATTTTATTTGCCGCTGATTTACCCACAGGCAGCTAGTTTGCTCGACTATTTGCCTGAGAATGGACTGATTTTGGTAGATGATTGGGGGGAGTTAGAAACGGCCGTTTCCGACCTCCACGACCACGCCGACCAAACTGCTAACGAACAGCCCAGTCTGCCCCCAAACTATCCCAGCCCCATCTTTGATTGGGAAACGATGTCGGCTGATTTGGATTGGTGGCAGCCGGTGGTGTTGGGGGGGAAAGGTGAAGAGAATGTGGGGGGAGAACGGCCGTTTCTCAACCTCGCCGATGCCTTCGAACCCGGTCCGCGTTATGGTGGGCAAATGCGCCCACTGATGACCCAGCTCAAAAACGCACTTGATGACAACGAGCGCATGGTTGTCGTCAGCCGCCAATCCGCTCGCCTCACCGATCTCTGGCATGAAGAGACTAAATCCACCAGCGCCAGCACCCTGATTGACATCCCCTACTCTCCCAATCGCTCAATCTCCAAATCGCCTCAGCATGAATTAAACGATTTACCCGAACACGGCACACTCACCTTCGTCAACGCCGGAATCGCCGAAGGCTTCACCCTGGTACGGCGTGACGATAACCACATCTTGCTCGACCTGCTCACCGACGCCGAAATATTTGGCTGGAACCGGCCTGCACCACGCCGCTGGCGACCGCAGCGACCTACCGCACCCGAAACCCGATTTGCCGACATCAAAGCAGGCGATCATGTGGTTCATTTGGAGTATGGCATTGGGCTGTTTAAAGGGTTGGTGAGTCGCAATATCGGCGGCATGGATCGAGAATATCTACTGCTGCAATATGCCAATGGGGATGTGCTATACGTGCCCGCTCACCACGCAGATCGCCTGGGAAAATGGATTGGCAGTGACGAAAGGCCGCCCAAAATTCACCGGCTAGGTGAAAAAGCTTGGACGGCGGCCAAAGCCAAAGCCCAAAAAGCGGCTGATGAGTTGGCTGGCGACCTGTTAGAACTGTATGCGGCTCGGGAAACGGTCGATGGCCACGCATTTGCTACAGATACCGAGTGGCAAGCCGAACTTGAAGCCAGCTTCCCTTACCAGGAAACAGAAGACCAACTGCGCGTCATTGGCGAAGTCAAAGAGGATATGGAATTGTCACGCCCCATGGACCGGCTGATTTGCGGTGATGTGGGATATGGCAAAACTGAGGTGGCGCTGCGGGCGGCGTTTAAGGCGGTGATGGAGAGCAAGCAGGTGGCGATTTTGGTGCCGACGACGGTGTTGGCGCAGCAGCATTTTAATACGTTTGTGGAACGGCTTAAACCATTTCCCATCACAGTGCAGATGTTGTCTCGATTCCGCACGCAGGCGCAGCAGCAGCGGATTGTGCAGGGATTGAGAAACGGCCGTGTTGACATCATCATTGGTACACACCGACTGCTTTCAGATGACATTTCGTTTAAAGATTTGGGCCTCGTTATTATTGATGAGGAGCAGCGCTTCGGTGTGAGCCACAAAGAAAAGCTGAAGCAGTGGCGCACCGAGGTTGATGTGTTGACAATGACCGCCACGCCAATTCCGCGCACAATGTACATGAGCCTGACCGGTGTGCGCGACATCAGCATTATCGACACTGCACCGCAGGACAGGCTGCCGGTGCAAACGTATGTGGGCGAAGCGGACGAACCCAGGCTAAAACGCGCCATTATGCGTGAACTGGACCGGGGTGGACAAGTGTACATGGTGCATAATCGGGTGCAAAGCATTGGTATTGTGTACAAGCAGTTGCAAACGCTGATTCCAGAAGCAGTTATTGCTATTGGTCACGGCCAAATGAGTGAGCGCGAACTGGAACGCATCATGACGGCATTTACTGAAGGCAAAATTGATATTTTGTTGAGCACAACCATCATCGAAAGCGGGCTAGACATTCCCAATGCAAATACGCTGATTGTGGACCGCGCTGAAATGTTTGGGTTGTCCCAGCTTTATCAACTGCGGGGTCGTGTGGGACGTGGTGCGCGACGTGCATATTCTTACTTTTTCCATTCCGCGTGGCGCGGTCTGAATGAAGATGCGCGGGCGCGTTTGGAAACGATTGCCGAACAAACAGATTTGGGTGCAGGCTACACGATTGCGATGCGGGATATGGAAATTCGTGGCGCTGGTGATTTGCTGGGTGGTCAACAAAGTGGTCATATTTCGACGGTTGGGTTTGATTTGTACACACGGCTGCTTTCGAATGCGGTGAAGCAGCAAAAAGCGATCAAAGCAGGCCAACCGCTGCCGGTGGAACTGCCGGAAGCAACGACGATTGATGTACCGCTGGCGGCATATGTGCCGACGGATTACATTCCTGATGCGGGATTGCGTTTACGCCTCTACCGGCGGATGGCGCTGCTTGATTCGCTGGAAGAGATTGATGAGATGGCGGCTGAGTTAGCGGACCGGTTTGGGCCGATTCCCGACCCGGTACACAATTTATTGTATCAGCTGCGGATTAAGGCATTGGCGAAACGGGCGCAGGTTACGGCCGTTACCACCGAATCTGGACAAATCAAAATCCGCCTCTCTGATCTAGAATCGCTAGACCGGTTCCGCTTGCAGCGCTATTTGGGTGAATCGGTGCGTGTTAGCCGCAAAGCCATCTGGATGCCCCGCGAGACGCCTACGAAAGAGTGGCAGGTAACGTTGGTACAGGTGTTGGAACGGCTGGAGACGTTTGATAGGCCGACGATGAGATCGGTGATGAGTGGAGAGTGATGAGTGGAGAGTGGAGAGTGATGAGTGATGAGTGAAACTATTCACTAACCACTCTCCACTCTCCACTATTCCTAAACAGTAGGAAGAAATATGGAAATTAACTTCTTCGATGATTCCTCGAAAGCGCCAAAGTCGCGTGAGGATGTGCGGTTGAATCAGTTGGGTTTGTATTTGCATGAGGATAAGCGGCGGGTGTCGGTGGGGTTTGATATGACGCCATTTATTGAGCGGCCTTGCATTGAGGTAACGGCCGTTAATGCTCGTGGCGAACATGCTGGCTCACTGCATGTGATTGACACCATGGATGCCAACTTTTCCCTGGTCATGCACCTGCGTGACAAAGAGCCGACGGATATTTATGAAATAACGGCCGTTCTTTACTACGCTACACCCGATACGGAACGGGTGAATGTGCATACGTTTACCCGCAGCTTGGATTTGAACAAGATTGGGGAGCAGTGAGCACGGGGTGTTTGAGTCGGAGAATTATCAATTGCTAATCGTCAACGGGGAAATGGCTCCGCACTGTGCGCTCCGGCCGGTTTCAGACCGCGCCGGTCACCTCTTTTGGTCTACAGACCGTTTTTGTGCGTGGTTTGTGAGGGGGGATGGCCGTTAACTGTTGACTGTTATTTGTTGACTGTTGATTGTTAATGTGGGGGCCGTCACGGTCAGAGACCGAAGAAAAAACGTGGATCGGCGTCGACATCGTCCAAAGCCATCAAAGAGGAGAGCTATGACCATTCATTTAAATGCAAGTCCAGGGGATATTGCCGAAACTGTGCTGCTGCCGGGGGATCCGCTGCGGGCTAAATTTATTGCTGAAAATTATTTTGAGAACCCTGTGCAGCACAATGATGTACGGGGTATGTTGGGGTTTACCGGAACCTATCAAGGTAAGCGTATTTCCGTACAGGGTACGGGCATGGGTATGCCATCGATTTCAATCTATGTGCATGAGTTGATTGCGTCTTATGGTGTCAAACGGTTAATTCGGGTGGGGTCATGTGGGGCGCTGGTGCCTGAATTGAATCTGCGTGATGTGGTGCTGGCTCAGGCGGCTTCAACGGATTCGCACGTGAATCGGCTTCGTTTTGGCGGCATGGATTTTGCACCGATTGCAGATTTTGGTTTATTGAGGCGGGCGTTTGAAACGGCCGTTTCCATGAACCTCGATGTAAAAGTTGGCAACATTGTTAGCAGCGACACATTTTATGCAGATGAGCCAGATATTTGGCAGCTTTGGGCCACATTTAATGTGTTGGCAGTCGAGATGGAAGCGGCCGCGTTATACACATTGGCTGCCAAGTTTAAGGTTGAAGCCTTAGCTATTCTTACCGTAAGTGACAGCCTGGTGCGGCATGAAGCAATGTCCTCAGAGGACCGGGAAACCTCATTGCGCCAAATGATTGAATTAGCGCTTAGTTTGTAAACTCGTGAAAAAACATATTGTCTAATTCCGAATGTGCTACGTTTAAATCAACGAATGGGGTTTGAATGTATTGAAAAATTGGCGTTTGACGATGTATCTAATAATAATGGGTCTTTGGGGTTTCATGGGGTTTGAATATGTGGCGTGTGGCGGGGTTGTTCATTGCTTTTAAGATTTCTCTTTGCCATCCCTCCTTCCTTTCGACAAATTTACGATAGGTAAATGCGTTTGGTTTTTATCTACCTCTTTCTCTCAGTCATTTTTCTTGCATGACTTTAGCTCACAGCCCATCTTGAAAATCTTTGACAATATAGCACGTATGTTCTATAGTTGATGTTAATAAACTAGATAAGTTGCGTTATTAATCTGATGGAGCAAAAAACGTGATCTCACAAATGGTGGAGCGAGAGAGATTGAATCAACTCCGCCAAAAACTTCAAAAGCATTTTAACTTGAGCGAATTGAAAACGCTTTTGTTTGAGTTGGGAATAGATCACCAAGAACTTTCTTATACGAATCAAGTAGAGTTGACCAGAGAAATCGTTGCTTTCTTTGTCCGTCAGGAAACTGTCCCTAAATTAATGCAAGCTTGTATACGTGCACGACCCAGTGCTAATTGGGGATTGCCATGGCGTTATCCAAACTCTGTGCCTTATCTTGGTTGTATTGGTGCTGGACGAGTTTATATTAGACCCCCTGAAGAATGGAAATATGCTGAGGATTGGATAGATATTCCTTCAAGTTTGCATTATAGGATTGATGAACTTTTCGCTTTACGAGCGCAAGGCAACTCAATGATTGATGCTGGTGTACTTGATGGTGATTTTGTAATTGTTCGTTATCAACCGATAGTTGAGAATGGTGAGCTTGCAGCAATGTGGATAGAAAAATATGAAATATCTACGCTTAAACGCTTTTATTTCAATATTGAAGAAAAGAGTGTGGAGCTAAAGCCGTACATTTTGGGGAAGGAAGGAAAGAGTAAGGAGGAAGCAAACTCCATTATAATATCAGAGGGAGAGGTTGTCGTTTTTGGCAAAGTAGTTTGGGTTGTTCGTGAAACCAAGTGATAATTTATGGAATTAAAATGTGAATGGTGAAGTGAGAGGTAAATACGGAAAGAGCCGAACATCTAACTGATGTCCGGCTCTTTTTCAGGAGGGAAGCTGTTCAAAGCTATCTATATAACGAATAAATGGTTGAAAAGGTTCCCCATGAGGTGCAACGCACTTCAGAAAGTGCATTGCACCTGAGTTTATTCAACGGCCGTTTCTCGTTCAATCAATTTGTCCAGTTTAGACTTTGTTTCGCGCCAGGTGATTTTTGACAAGCCGAGCTTTTGTCGGATGTCGTCTGGTTCCTCTTTGGCTCGCCAATCGCGCAGGGCCGAGGTCCAGCGTAGGTTTTCGAAAGAGAGCAAGCCTTTGGCGAGTCCTGCATCATCTCCCACATCGCGCAAAATATATTCAAGATTACGGGCAGTGCAGGTGAAAAGCGTATCTGGTGGATTGTATTGTTCCAAATATTCATCCAGAACTTCTAGCCATTCCGGTTTCAGCATCAGCTTGCGTTCTTTGTAGCGCATTCTGGGGTTGGCATAGCGAATAAACAGCATGGGCTGGTCATCATTGTCCCGATCGACATGATTCGGCACAATCGCCATTGCTTCCCCTTTCTTGATGCCAGTTTGTAGCAGCAAGGTTAGCAGCAAATGGGGGCGTGCATCCGGTTTTTTAGTGCCTTCCCCCTGGCGCAAAGCTTGCGTGACCACCAAAGCTTTGTCGATATCGTCCTCGGTGGGGGGGATGGGCAGTGGGCTTTTTACGCTGCGTTGAATAACGGCGTTTGATGGATTATCAGGCAGCACACGCGCATCGTGCAGCCATCCAAAAAACACTTTTAACGTTGTTACGCGGCGGGCGTAGGATTTGGGGCTGCATGGTACACCACGTTCATTTAGCAGCCAGTCCAGAAATTCATTCAAGTTTTTGGTGCCGATGTCACCAACGGCCGTTCCAATGCCCAAGTATTTACCTAGCAATCGAATATCACTGGCAAATGCTTTGGTGGTGTTGAGTGCAAATCCTTCATCCCGCATGTGTTCCTGAAACATACCTAAAGCCGCTTGCAAAGACGCATCTTTTGCTAATGGGGGTGCGCCTTCTCCTTCCTGCGGCGGTAGGTCATCTTTGGGGATTAATTGTTGTTGATTGTCGCTCATATTTCACTCCTATTTCGTGTAGACAATAGTAGAACATTTGAACGAACTTGTCAAGAAAAATTTGAAGGGTTGAAGGGCTATTTCAAGCCTACTTCCGGCAGGATGCACAAGCCGATGGCACAGTTGGTGTACACCCTGAACATCCGCCTGTTAATTGATTGGGCTGCCTACCATTTCCAATAATTGTAATGAGACTGATGGTTTTGCTCGTGCTGGAGCTGCTACAAAAGGGGCAATTTAGTGGATTATGGGATTGTGACATGGGGCGTCGTTGTTCAAACGGCCGTTTACAATCATGGCACTGATACGTGTACAAGGGCATCTCAACGCTCCAGATAACCGGCTTGACAGGCACACAGATGCATGCCCATCAAGCCTGATAAAGTAGCCGTTCGGAAATAAAAAGCGGTTTCGAAACCGAACGGCTACTAAGATTAAGCGCTAGCTAAACGCGCTTGAACCGATCGAGCCGTAACGACAGCCATGATGATAATGGGAATTCCCATAAAAACTAAAGTCATCCAGGCCGCACGCGCTTCACCCTCACCAAAAGAGGCGATAAAAGTTTGCCCCATAAACATGAAAAAGAGAAAAGCTAAAACAGTCAGTACCCATTCATACCATACAAATTTGAGTGCCTTCTCTTTTGCCAATGTCCACAAACAAACAGCACCGCCGCCCATCAAAAAACCCATTAACACATACCAAAACCAGTTCCAACTAACAGTCATTTTTATTCTCCTTTATCACGAGCGCGAGGGATCGAGACCAAATAGTGGTATGTCCATTGGGTCAACGTCCCAAGGGCTTTCATCTGGACCACCTGGCTCCCCATACCCAAAAATGTCATCCATTTTTCTGATAACGCTGTTCAACGCGGGGGTCGTGCTGATTGATGCCTTAACCAAATCATGCATGACGGCCTCATCAAACTTACTGAAGGGACAGTCTGCCTGACAGCGGCTGCAGTCTGGATCGCCACCCAACATATAACCATAGCATTTTTTCCCGTCCAGGTACCAGCCCTTAATCCCTTTAGCTTGGTAGGAGGTATCTCCGCCCCAGAAAGGTTCTTTTTCCGTGCTAATCGCACCAGATGGGCACATTTCCGCACACTTCATGCACGTACGACAGAAATTGGTTATACCGGCATCAATAGGCTTTGTGACAGCCAAAGGTAAATCTGTTACGGTCAACAACACGGTGCGGAAATTGGTACCAAATTGAGGGCTGACCATGATACCAGCTCGACCATACTCTGCCATTCCAGACATGACTCCAAAGCCAACTGCTCGCCCTAATGCAGAAGTTCCACCACCGTAGTGCTGGTAGCCCAACCCTCTCAGGAAGACTTTGAGCCTGTTAGAGTAGATGCTTGCCCGTGAATATCCTGCCGTATTACTCTGTGCCCAGCTCATCCTGTCCGTATATTGCGCCATCCATAAAGACTGCGGGATGACAGAAACAATTGCCCAAAGGTCTTTGTTCGGCAATACGCTGACATGTCTGTCAGGATCTTCATATCCTTCTTCGACATCTTCAAAGATGACATTGCCGTAAAGGAGCTTTTTTGTCCTTTCATCGAGTTTTACAAAGCCCATATCCGCAGAACCGAGAATACGACCTGCCACTCTCAACATGCGTGAATTTTCTTCGGGTGTCCCTTCATACTTAGGTACGCCGAAGTCATCTGGGGTGTAAAACATAGTGGGATGTTCCCAAACAGGGACATGATGCACATCTGGTCCTGTCCATCCAGGGGCAACCGAACTAATGGCCCATCCCCAGCAATTGGCATCACCTAAAGCCCGGTCTTTCAGGCTATAACCTGGTTCATTGTTCTTGACTTTTTCGGTGGTGCTGGCAATATTAGATTGTTGGATATTCTCCCATTCCTCTGGCCATGAACCGGGATTGAAAAGGGTATTTTGAAAGCCTGGGAATATTTCCATATTATCCCAATCGATCTGTACCGTGGGTTCATCCACTTCCTTGACCCAAAATGGCAACTTCCGTTCTGCTGCGGGGGAGGACATCATTTCATCCAGGTCTTTGAAGGGGCCGTTCATCATGGTTCCCCCAACTGTGGCAAATGCGCCCATTCCCATAAACTTCATGAAGTCGCGGCGGCTGACTGTTGAGTGATAATGCGTTTTTCTGCTTTTTTTCATTCTCTTTTTTGACCTCCTGTTTAAAATAAAAAACACCTAACTACCAAAAGTTAGATGTTCCCTTCCGCGAGGTATAACATTAACGAGTATCTGGCTTTCTAGTCGATTCGTCTGATTGTCTTGTAGTCTGGTAGTCGGTAATCTTGACTACTTGACTAGATGACTAATGACTACTTGACTAATTTCACAGTTGCGGGACAGCGCCGGAGTTGCACCGGATTTCCTCGATCTTTTCTTTATAGTTCTCTCATGTTATAAAAATTTAAGGGGTGGCGAAACACACCTAAGTGTGTATTTGGGGATGATACTATTTGTCACACATTTGTGTGGCAGCAAAAATGATATGCGATTTGAGCTAGGCTAGGCCAAAGCCCTCGGTTTGGATGGTTTGCATCGCTTTGGTGACGAGGTTGGCTTCGGTGTAGGCCAGTTGATTGATGAGTATTACGCCCGCTTCAAAACAGAGCCAAGCATTTGGCTTATAAACGACTCAACACTGCGGAGAAAAATATGAGCTTGTGATTTTTGATGAAGTTATTCATTCCAGATGTCATACTTTTCATTGAGTGCTTGCATGAATGCCTCATCCGCAAACTGCTCATCACTCAAAGTTTTCAACTCCGCCAGATAATCCTCAAAGCCAGCGGGGCTGAAAACAGTCAACATCTTGGCACCGTTTTCGCTTTTGGCTTCGTGCCAGACATTTGGCGGAACATTGATCGTGGTTCCGGCAGAAGCGATTACCGTCTCATCATCAAAAATCAGCGTTACCTCTCCCTCAAGGATATAGAAAATTTCTATCATCTTCTTGTGGTAATGGCGGTCCAGATGAAAGCCTGGTTTCAACGTATCTTCTACCATCGAAACTCGCCCTTCTGCTAACTCGCCAATTGTTTTGACGAAAATGTGGTCGCTTGACCATTTATATTCGATACCTTTGCCGGGTTGAATAATTTCGTAGTTCATGATTTTCTCTCCTGAAAATAATTGGAGTAGGGAACTAGAGGAAGATTTCTCCCTAGCTCCCTACTTTTACTCAAAAAGCGGGGTTTGCATCGCTTTTGGTGTGCATCAGGTCATGGAAACCCCTTTGTGGATGATTAGTTGTTACTGACTCACTAAATTTACTCAGTCGTTGAAAATAAGAAAGGTAAAACAAAATCAATTGCCTCTTCAGCAACTGGTGTGGCGGCGTCTGACCCACCACACGCTGCAATAAGTAAGGCTATTGTGATCCCCTTACAGTGAACCCTTCAAACAGTGAACCCTTCAATCAAACTAATTTACAATACGAAGTATAGAAAAATGTTGTCTAATAAATAAGACATTATCCCGGTTAGTTATGGTACTTTTTGTGACAAGCTGATTGAATATTGCTAAAATTACAATCATCATGAGTTCGATTCCCCTCCGTAATTTTCGATACAATTCAGATAATACGATTCCGTTTGAAATTGCACGCATAGAAAAAAAACCGGCGGCAGCACGGGCTGGTTA
>QQUD01000317.1 GCA_008501785.1 Chloroflexota bacterium | reverse complement strand
CATCCATGATAGACGCACCAACCACGAAAGTGGCACGTGAGGCATTGCTCGACCCTGCTTTCGGGCTGAGCGAGTCACCCGATACGACATCAAAATCATCAACTGTGCAGTGCAATTCGTGCGCGGCCAGTTGCAGGCAGGCGGTGACAATGCCTCCGCCGAGGTCGGGTGAGCTGATGTGGGCTTGGTAACGGCCGTTTATCTGCAATTCAATGCGAGTATGTGCCCCTTGTTCAAGCCCCGCGCCCAATCCGAACGGCTGCCAGATGGCCGCAAATCCCAAGCCGCGTTTTTTCCATCGCGAGCTAGTTTGTGTGAGCTGCTCACGCTGCTGCCAAAGGTCGCTTTCTTGTACCGAATCGAGCACCCGTGGCAAGGTAACAGTTCCCATGACGTTAAACCCCGCACCCGATTTTTGTCCTTGGCGAATGGCATTGCGCTGCCGAAATTCTATTGGACTCATGCCAACAGCGTTGGCCATCATATCCATATGCTGCTCAATGCCCACAACAACTTGTGGATTACCAAAGCCGCGAAATGCGCTGTTGTTGCCATTGTTGGTGAAGATGGCCTTGCCCGTAATTTTTGTGTGTGGGAAGTTGTAGGGTCCGCAGCAGTGATTGGTCGCCAGTTCTAAAACGGCTGGACTGAGCGATGTGTATGCGCCTGCATCTGCAAGGATGGTGACTTCGCAGGCGGTCACGGTGCCGTCTTTTTTGACGCCCGTTTTGTAGCGTACCTTGAATGGATGCCGTTTTACACCCGTTCGTAATGATTCTTCACGGTCGAGCATGAGGCGACACGGCCGTTTTGTCCAATAAGTCACCAGCGCCAAATGAATTTGAATGTTGATGTCTTCCTTGCCACCAAATGCACCACCCATCATCGGGTGCAGCACGCGAATTCTCTCTTCAGGCAAACCAAGTGCATTTGCGATTTGTCTACGATCATTAAACGGGTTTTGGCCACCAACACACAAGGTTAGCAATCCATCCTCATCGTAATAGGCGACGCCAGCTTCAGTTTCCAAGAAAGCATGTTCTTGCCGGCCTGTTTGATAGTCGCTTTCAAACACAAAATCTGCATCATCAAATCCAGCACCGATGTCATCATTGCCACCCTGTATTTCCGTACACAGGTTGCCTTGTAGATGGAGCGTGGGGGCATTGGGCAGCAAAGCTTGCTCTAAATCGGTGACAACGGGAAGCGGTTCGAAATCGACATGAATCATTTCGCGGGCTTGCCGTGCAATCTCGTCTGTTTCGGCCGCAATAACGGCTAACGCATCACCTTCCCAGCGGGCAATCTCATCACACAGCACCGGCTGGTCATGGACAATTAAGCCAAAACGGTTCTCGCCCGGAACGTCTTTAGCGGTGAGGATGCACACGACTCCTGGTAGATTTTGTGCTGCTTCTGTGTCAATTGCACGAATGCGGGCGTGCGGGTGGGGTGTGCGGAGAACTTGTGCCCATAACATCCCTTCGTGAACAACGTCTGACGGGTAAATGTGTGCGCCAGTTGCTTTAGAAAAAGCATCTACTTTTGTAACGGAATGACCAACTGGTGATTGATTCATGTTTCAACCTTTGTTTGATTTGCGTGAAAGGTCGTTGTTTTGCTTTAGAACTTGAAAGTTTGAATTGGTGCAGGTGAGGAAACGGCCGTTTCTCTACCCAAATTTAATCGTTACACTTGCACCCAATGCTTTGAATCTCTAAGTTTGGCACGTGCTTCTTTGGATGCGTAAAATCGTATATACCCACACTCAGCGCATACCACTGGCAGCAGTTTTGCACCAGAAAATATGCCTGATGCCAATTTGGGTAGCAAATCTGGCCCATATCCGCCCATGGCAGCGACGGGTTTATGGTATTGATATACTTCATTTGAATTACATTCTGAACAGGGTGTCATTTAAATCCTCCATGCAAACTTTAAATCAATTAAAAGAACCTGGCAAATGGAGGTGTATGGGAGAAGATAGTTTTGTCGAAATGGAAATCAATTTGTCCTAATTACGGGATGAAAAATGGTCCAATCTTTAGCTACGCATTGCGTGTCAGGATAACAACGGGGATTGTGCGCTCTGTCTTTTGTTCATATTCGGTAAAAATAGGATACTGTTCAGCCATTTTGTTATAGAGTTCTGTGCGTTCTGGCTCAGTCGCTACTTCCGCCTGCCCTTCAAATTGTTCGCTGCCCACTTCAACGCTGACGCCCGGATTTGCAACAAGATTATGATACCAATCAGGGTTGTTTGGTGCGCCAGCTTTTGAGGCAATTACCACAAATCTGTCACCGTCAGCAATTTGGACAACTGGATTAATCCGTGGCAGCCTGCTTTTGGCTCCAGTTGTATGCAAAAGGAGGAGTGACATTTTTTCAAAATAACCTCCAACTTTGCCACCATTCGCTCGAAACTCTTCGATAACTTCTTTATTCATATCACTCATAAAATTTACCTCCGATATATAAAATAAATTTTAATCTGTTCTAGGTCCCTATGAAACTGTACAATTGGACAGAATTTATAAAATTGACCAGACAGATGGGGGGTTTTATGAGGATAGCTCCTTATCACGGATGAAAATTGGACACGGTTGATGCTGATTTATTCGGGATTACTCCATTTAATTGGATACACTCCGATAAATGTTGTTCCATCTTCAGCAGAGGATTCAAAAGAAATGCGGCCTTGTAAAAAGTTTTCGGAAAGTAATTTCATGCTGTAGGTGCCCAAACCGCGGCCGTGGCCTTTTGTGGAAAATGAGCGTTGGAATATCTGTAACTGGATTCGTTTGGGCATATGTTTCGGGTTATGCACCCAGAATTGCATGGAATTGGATAATTTTTGGCAGCCAATCGTCACGGTTTCATCAGGTGAACAAGCTTCTAGCGCATTTTTTACCATGTTGCCAATAACGCGGCCAAGAATAGCCCGGTCTGCCATGAGCAGCACGTTTTCGATACTTTTGTCTATGATGAGGTTTTTATCATCTGCAACTGGGTGACTTTTATATATGTTTACCAGGTCTTGCATAAAAGTCTCTGTATAAAAATATTCGGCGTCGACAGTAAGTTCGCCATTTTCTGCCGCCATTAATTGACGCTGGGCTTGAATTTCATCTAGCAGTCGATTTGAAACTGTCGATAGCATCTCGCCCAGCCCGAATGCTTCAAGCTCTTCCATAGATTGGGTATCATTCATGATTTCAGCAAGGCCATTAATTGCACCAGCCGTATTTGTAATATCATGGAAAAATATTTTCTCGAGGATGCGGCGTCTTTTTTCATCGCTGATGTCTACAAGGCTAAAAATTGTATATAGTTCATCATCGAATATTTGTGGTGTTGCAGTAACTCGTAAATCCAAAGCTTTCGCCTCATTGTCTTCATTTTTGGTACTAATGCGGCATTCTTGAACGCTTTTTCTACCCTGTTGTGCTTGTAAAACTGCTTTTATAGCGTCACAGGTGCTGCAAAAAAGCGTCGTCCCACAGCCACCATCTGTTTTAAATGCATTAATACAGTTGAATGCTTCCCCTGGTCGTAACCCCACAATTTTATCTAAATGTGAAAATCTAAATAGTTCGAGACATTTTGGGTTTGCGTATACGATTTGCCGAAA
>QQUD01000876.1 GCA_008501785.1 Chloroflexota bacterium | reverse complement strand
CCGCATTATGCAGCGCCGGACTAAACGTATGCGACAACGGCAAGCCAAAAAGACCTATTAGCTGCGTTTTACCATCAATCGGTAATCGGTAAACAGTATCTAATAATCGGTGATCAGTCACCTTGTCACCTCTTCAAATCAACAATGAGTGTGTTTAATTTCGGTTGTAGGGGCGGGGCAATCGGGAATGATCATGTTAAAGCAAATAGCCTTAACTCCCGATTGCCTCGCCCCCTCCGAGACAATCGCAGACGAAACAGTCCATGATAATTGACAAATTCCTATAACCATTCCATTTGAGCACCCAAAGATTGCATAATTTCTACAAAACCGGGAAAGCTGTCAGCCACACAGCCTGCATCGTCGACCAGTGTGAGACCGCGTGTAACCAAACCAGCCACCGCCAGCGACATGCCCAGCCGGTGGTCGTCGTGGCTGTCTACTTCGCCGCTGTAGAGGTGCATCGGTCCGTGAATCGTGAATCCTTCAGGATATTCTGTCATTTTCACGCTCAATTTGGTTAATTCACCTGCCAACACACCAATGCGGTCTACCTCTTTCACACGCAGTTCGGCCGCATCACGCACGACGGTATCGCCTGCGGCTTGTGTGGCGGCAACGGCCAAAATTGGCAGTTCATCAATGCCACGCACCACCATATCGCCGCGAATGGTGGCACTGTGCAGTTCATCAAAATGGACGGTTAAATCGGCGATTGGCTCACCGCCGGTGGTGCGTTCATTTGCTGTGGTGAACGTGGCTCCCATCTCTTTCAGCATCTCTAAAATGCCAGTGCGTGTGCTGTTCATGCCCACATTTTCAATCGTGATCTCTGAATGAGGCACAATTGCACCCGCCACCAATACAAAAGCCGCCGATGACATGTCAGCAGGCACGGTCAAGTCAAATGGCTCTAAATGCCATTGCCAATCGCTAATTTGTGGCTTGCGCATCGTGACCCAGTTAGACTCCGTTTCCAACTCAACACCCATCGCCGACAACATGCGCTCGGTGTGGTCACGGGCTGGTCCAGGCTGGTAAATGCGCGTCGTGCCGTTGGCATACAGTCCTGCCAGCAAAACAGCGCTTTTTACTTGCGCACTGGCAACGCCCATTTCGTAGGTAATGCCGGTTAGTTCGGCAGGATGAATGTGCAGGGGCGCACGGCCGTTTTCTGCAATAATTTTCGCGCCCATCTGCTGCAAGGGTTCAGTGATGCGCAACATCGGCCGTTTGCGCAGTTGCTCACTGCCATCCAACACCGACGAGAACGTCTGACCGGCTAAAATGCCAGACATCAACCGCATTCCAGTTCCCGCATTTTTGCAGTTTATCGGTGCAGAAGGCGGCTGCAAACCACGCAATCCGCGCCCATGAATCACCAAATCCCATGCCGTTGGCGACTTTTTTTCAATTTCAATTTCCACGCCCAACGCTTGAAAGGCTTCCAACGTAGCAATCGTGTCGCCAGCAGGCAGCCAATCCTTAACCGTGCTCACGCCTTCAGCAATCGACGCCAACATGATCGCGCGATGGCTAATTGATTTGTCACCAGGAACCGTAATCGCGCCTTTTAAAGGTGTTTTTTGTGTGCGAACGAGTATTTTTTTCATGCGCTTTTTTTAATACAAAGGAACAAAGGGTGAAAGGAACAAAGGAAGAATTAGATTTTTCTTCCTTTGTTCCTTTGTCTCTTTGTAATTAATTCTCCTTCAATAATCCAAAATCAAATGCTGCGGTCTCAGGCGGAACCAACCACCATTGGACACGGGCGGAGCGTAACGGCCGTTTCATTACCTCAGAAGACGGCCGTTTTATCCTTTGCGGAACCGTCACCGCATCATCTGGCAGCAAAATCGCTTTCAATAAGTGTCCGTCGGTTACGGGTGCTGTGCGAGAATCGTACACATAACACGGCAGCGTCACATACAACTCCAACGCACGCGCAAAAAGCTGCGTTTCTGAACCATCTTTTTCATAGCCAAAAATCTCAGCGCGGGGGAATTCATTGCCATTTTCACGAATCCAGCGGAACAATTTCACCCCCTTGATTTCATTCCCCCAATCATCTAGCACAAACGATGGGAAAATATGGTCTTCACGTCCCAATGTTACTAAAGCATAACCCACATACAGCAAGTTATCTGCGTCTCGGTCTGGTTTCGGATTGGTGAGTCGGAGGGCAAAACGGCCGTTTTCCTCCAATAATTTTCCCTGAACACGCTGTCGTGCAGCTCTCATCAAAATGCCTCTTCACATCAAAATTTGGTAAACACCGAACATACCAAAACCCAAGGCAACAGGCAACCAGAACAGGTTGCCAGTTTGCCAGCAACAGGCAACCAAAAATAGGTGCGGTTCAGAATGAGGCAAATCACCTCTACAATTCCGGTCGAAGAGGGCGACCACAAGGGTACTCCTCTACACAAGGTTGAATCGTAGGGGCGACCCTTGTGGTCGCCCAAAAAGTGTAAAGATCATCTGTTTAATTTTAAACCATGCCCAAAAATAAGTTGCTAGTTTAGGCACGGCAATCTATCATTCGTAGCACTTCAGCATTTCAGCACTTCAGCTTCTTGGCTGATAAGCTGATATGCTGACTGGCTGACATGCTTTAAACGAGGAGACAACAATGACCAAAGAAGATGTAATCGCCCAGGCACGAGAGCTGCGGCAGAATGACAAATTTGAAGAATCACAGGAGCTATTACTTGGTTTGTTAGAAGAACATAGCGACGATCCGGTCGTGTTATTCGAAGTTGGCGGCGCGTATGACGTGCTTGATGAACCAAGAGAAGCAATTCCTTACTACCGAAAAGCAATTGATGCCGGTCTGGAAGATAGTGATTTACACGAATGTTTAGTTTGTTTAGGTGCCTGCCAGCGCATGATTGGCAAATTTGAAAATGCCATTGAAACTTTGGAAGAAGCTATTGAACAATTTCCCGACAACAATAGCAGCAAAGTTTTCCTGGCACTCACCTACTACAACGATGGTCAAGAAGATGAAGCAATGAAGCTCTTGCTCAATGTTTTGCTTACAACCACCAAAGACGAAGACATTCTTGAATATGCCGATACGCTGGATTATTACAAAGATAATTTGGATGATATTTGGGATGAGTAGCGCAAAAAGACTCTAAGGGTTTCGGAAACCCTTAGAGTCTAAGAGAGCAACACATGAAAGCCATTGTTTTCCATGAGCATGGGCCGTTTGAAAATATAATCATTGCCGATGTGCCAAAGCCAGAGATTGGGCCGAATGAAGTGCTGGTTGAAGTGAAAGCAGCCGCACTAAATCGGCTGGATTTATGGGTGTTGGCCGGGTGGCCGGGGCTTAATTTGAAGCTGCCGCATGTGATGGGGAGTGATGGAGCGGGAGTTGTCGCCGAAATTGGCAGCAGCGTTACTGGTTTTAACGTTGGGGATCGGGTAGCAGTCAATCCTTCACTTAGCTGTGGCACGTGCGAATTTTGTACGGCGGGGCAGGATAATTTGTGTGACCGGTTTGCGATATTAGGGGAGCATGTGGATGGTTTTTTTGCAGAGATTACGGCCGTTCCCGCCCGTAATCTCGTTAAAATGCCCAACCACGCCAATTTTGCCGATGCCGCCGCCGCCTCTTTGGTGTT
>QQUD01001071.1 GCA_008501785.1 Chloroflexota bacterium | reverse complement strand
CCCACAACGTCACCGATTTCGACGAAATTCCCGGCCTGTTCCAACAAGTCGTCAGCGATTTGGGCGGGCTTGATTTGATCGTTTATGTGGCTGGTGTACAGCCATCCGTTTCACTCGACGAATATTGTTTTGCCAAAGACAAATCCATGATGGAAATCAATGTGATCGGCGCAATGGCATGGCTCAATGAAGCGGCCGCTCGATTCGAGCGTACCGGCTCCGGCCATATCGTTGGCGTCAGCTCGATTGCTGGCGACCGGGGACGCGTCGGCGCACCAGGCTACAACAGCAGCAAAGCCGCGCTCAACACCTTCCTAGAAGCGCTGCGCAATCGCCTCGCCAAACACGGCGTCACCGTCACAACCATCAAACCTGGATTTGTAGACACAATCCTATTAGAAAATGTAGCCAAAACATTCTGGGTCATTTCCCCGAAAGAAGCTGCTGAAACCATTACAAAAGCCATCAAACGCAAACGACAAACTGTATATGTGCCAGCCCGATGGGGTCTAGTTGGCCTAATCATTCGACACATTCCATCCTTCGTCTTTCGTCGTTTAAGTTTTTAATAGTGGGTCTTTTAGAATGACTTTATTTGTAGGGGCGTACCCTTGTGGTCGCCCACATTGAAAGGGCGATCGCAAGGGTACGCCCACATTGAAAGGGCGATCGCAAGGGTACGCCCACATTGAAAGGGCGACCACAAGGGTACGCCCACATTGAAAGGGCGACCACAAGGGTACGCCCACATTGAAAGGGCGACCACAAGGGTACGCCCCTACAGTTCTAAAAGGGCCTAATCAACTTGGTAACTCATGATTGAAGAACAATTAACTAACACAGTTTCTGATGAAAACTTGACCACGCCCTCCTCGCTGCCAACAGACCGGTTAGAATCCGTTGCTGGCTGGGGAGATGCCTATCAAGGGGTCAGCTACGTTTACCGACCCAGTACAGTTGATGAATTGCGTCGTGTTTTTGAAGTGGCTCGGACAAACGGCCGTTCCGTCGGCCTGCGTGGTGGTGGCAACAGCTACGGCGACGCCGCCATGAACGACGAAAATATCGTACTGGATATGCGCCGCATGAATCGCATATTGGAATGGAACCCGGAAAACGGCCGTATTCGTCTCGAACCCGGCGTCACGTTAGAGCGCGTTTGGGAATATATCCTCGAAGATGGCTGGTGGGTTCCCGTGGCCACCGGCACCATGAAAATCACCGTCGGCGGTGGCGCTGGCATGAACGTGCATGGCAAAAATGCGTACAAAATGGGCACCTTTGGCGATCACATTCTCGAATTTGACCTGATGATGCCATCCGGCGAAATCATCACGTGCAGCCGCGACAACAACAGCGACATCTTCCACGCTGCGATTGGTGGCGTGGGCTTGCTGGGCTGTTTCACGTCCATCACCATGCAAATGAAGCGCGTTTATTCAGGTTTACTGCGTGTGCAAGGATGGATTGAGCCTGATTTGTATCACGCGATGGATTATTTGGAGAAAAACCAAAAAGAAGCCGATTATCAGGTGGGCTGGCTAGACGCATTCACCAAAGGCAAACATTTAGGTCGCGCCGAAATGCATCGCGCCGACTACCTGCTGCCCGGTGAAGACCCCAATCCGGCGCAAACGCTGCGACTCGATAATCAATATCTACCCGAAAACATTCTGGGACTCATTCCCAAAAGCAGCATTTGGATGTTCCAACTGCCGTTTTGGAACAATTTCGGAATGCGCTTTGTCAACCTTGCTAAATTCCGTGCGGCATGGCTGAAAGGGCATCATACCGGTATACAATCTCATGCAGCGTTTCATTTTTTGCTCGACTACTTTGATTGGCGCAAACCGTTTGGCCCCGGTGGGCTGATTCAATATCAGCCATTCATTCCAGTGGACACTGCCGAAAAAGCGTTTGCTGAAATTTTGACACTGTGCCAACAGCACAAGCTGCCCAATTACTTGACAGTCATGAAACGGCATCGCCCCGACCCGTTTTTACTAACGCATGGGTTAGATGGTTTTAGCATTGCGATGGACTTCAAAATTACCAATCGCAACCGGCAGCGCATGGTCAAACTGGCACGTGAGATGGATGAAATTGTGCTGAAGGCAAACGGCCGTTTCTACTTCGCCAAAGACAGCACCCTCCGTCCCGAAACCGCCCGTGCCTATCTCGGCCAAGAAGCTATCGACCAGTTCCGCACCCTCAAGCAGCGGTGCGATCCTGACAATATTTTACAAACAAACCTGTGGCGACGGGTATTTGAATAGAAATATAAGGTGTCAGGTGTCAGGTATCAGGTGTCAGCCAGAAGAAGAAGGCTGATACCTGAAAGCTGATACCTGACACCTTATTCCCCAAGGAGTTTTCATGTCGCGTGTCCAAATTTCTTTACTCGCATTGATGGGATTGTTGTTGGTTGGGGCGATTTTGCCGTCGGTAGTGGCAGCGGAGGGTGAGAGGCAGGGGGTGGTGGAAACGCATGTTTTGAGTGGAGCTGAAACGGCCGTTTTCCAACAAGAAGAGCCACAACCCGAAAACACAGCCGGCTCATCATTTTTCGATGGGCTGGGCAGCATTTTTGCTGTGCTGGGCGTCTATATCGTCACCATGTTCACGATGGCCATTGGCACCGAAATTTTGGTAGACATCGTCAAAGGCATTTTGGGCAAGCCGTTGGGTTTGAAAAGCAAACCCAATACACGCAAAACTTTAGATGATTACAAAATGTTCCTCCCCGGGCAGCTTGAAGACCTGGGCATTTCGGCCGAAGCCAAGCTCAAGCTGGAAAAACAGCTGCGTGATTTGGAAAACTTACTGCAACCCGCCTTCACGGTTGAAACCGTCGTCAACCAACTGCAAGAAAAAGAGTTTTCAGCAGCATTAATGACGCTGGGCATGGAATCAATTGGTTCAGATTTACTTGATCAGGCCAAAAACGTCACCAAAGACCAACTGCAACAGTTCATTGACAAAATGGATAGCAAGAGCACGCTGGGCAAAGCCGTACAAGTCGCCCTCAAAAAAGACAAGCTGCTGGAAAAAGCAGAAAAGGCCATTGACCGGCTGTTCCGAAAGGCTGAAAGCGTCACGCCAGAACAAATTTACGGTGTTGTTTCCGAACTTATTAGCGGCGAAGTGGCTGATGGTGTCACCGCCTGGACCCGTGCCTACCTCAACAGCCTGCAAGAAGAGTCCTACGAATCGGCCAGTGCTATTTACGAAAACCAGCTCAAGCCTCAAATTCAAGGCTTTGGACTGCCCCCCAACGTACAGCAGCAAGTCGAAGGTCAATTTGACAAGTTCCTGGAAAACCTGCGCACCTATCGCGGCACAGACGTGTACCTAGAATCGATGAACCGCCTGCTGCTGGAGCTAGAAATTCAGCGCAACATCGTGCGCAGTTCACTGGGACAATTTTGGGAATGGCTCACCAACAGCATTCGCAAACTGCTGCTGCGCTCCAAGATGCAGCACCCACGCTTGACCCCGCTCGAATACGACCCGCGCATCAAAGACAGCACCGAAGCCGCCGCCAAGCTGCTAGACATCGATCAACACGACAAAAACCTGGAAAAGCGCCGTATCTTGCGTCTGCGCTTCATTTCAATGGTATTTGGCATATTGTTA
>QQUD01001000.1 GCA_008501785.1 Chloroflexota bacterium | reverse complement strand
AGCTTCTTTCCGCGTATTGGTGAAGGAATTGCAGAGTCTAGGGCTTGCTGTTGAAGCTGTCACAGAGTCTGGAGACCTTGTCCGATTTGGTAAAGAAGATGACAAACGTAATCGGAAATGGGCAGGAACTGGCCTGGTAGATTTAGCACGGAGTCGTCGATAAACGGCCGTGCTTACTATTAACTTTTCAATTGAAACAACACGGTTTGAAAAACACCAATTTGTTGACAAAAGTCACGTATGTGGTAGAATTTTGCTTCGTATGTCTGTCACTAGCAGGTAACTAAGATACGTAGTTACTAATTGAATACGTGAATTCGCGTGGAGGCCATCGGGTTTTAACAAATGCGATGGCCTCCATTTGTCGCGTAATGGTGACTAAAATCAATTTCCATTGTTAAACATACATCGTTGAATAATAGCGATAAAAATAGTTAGTATTTTTTAAGGAGAAGGACCATTGCCAACTATTAACCAACTTGTACGCAAGGGTCGGAAGATGAAGTCGAAGAAGAGCACGGCCCCGGCTTTACAGTACACATTCAATTCCTTTACACAAAGGCGCACACGCCAGCCAAAAGGCGCTCCACAAAAACGTGGCGTTTGCACCCAGGTGAAAACAATGACACCTAAAAAGCCTAATTCGGCTTTGCGTAAAGTAGCTCGTGTACGTCTGACCAACCATATCGAAGTGACAGCATATATTCCTGGCGAAGGTCACTCTTTGCAGGATCACTCTGTTGTGCTCATTCGCGGTGGCCGTGTTAAGGACCTACCTGGTGTACGCTATCACATCGTTCGTGGTACGTTGGATGCTGGTGGGGTTGAAAATCGTAAAAAAGGCCGTTCCAAATATGGAACGAAAACGCCTAAATAATTGACGGAGTAGCAAGAAATGCCAAGACGATACCGTCCAGAAAAAAGAATAGTCGAACCAGACCTGCGTTATGGCAGTGTTCAGGTTTCCATGTTTGTAAACCGTCTTATGAAAGATGGTAAGAAAAGCACAGCTCAACGCGTTTTGTACCAAAGCTTCAACATTATTGAAAATCGTACAAACCGCCCTCCACTAGAGGTGTTTGAGCAGGCATTGCAAAATACAACCCCTCAAATTGAGGTGCGCGCTCGTCGGGTAGGTGGTTCAACATACCAAGTACCAACCCCAGTAACATCCCATCGCCAAATCTCTTTGTCCATGCGGTGGTTGCTGCAAGCAGCTAGTAGCCGTGGTGGGCGTTCAATGTCTGACAAACTAGCCGGTGAATTCATGGATGCTGCAAACAATCAGGGCGCTGCTGTTAAGAAAAAAGATGATGTCCATCGTATGGCTGATGCCAATCGGGCATTCTCACACTTCCGCTTCTAAGCGCATGAATGAGATATTGAGTAGCTAATCATGAGTCGTTTACCGTTAGAACAAGTCCGAAATATTGGCATCATTGCACATATCGATGCTGGTAAAACCACAGTCACCGAGCGTTTCCTCTACTATACCGGTGTTATTCATCGCATGGGCGAAGTCCATGATGGAACCGCTACGATGGACCATATGGTGCAAGAACAGGAACGTGGTATTACCATCACTTCGGCTGCCACCACAACCTACTGGATAGATCATCAAATCAATATTATTGACACACCAGGACATATTGACTTCACTGCTGAAGTTCAACGTAGTCTGCGTGTTCTTGATGGTGGTGTGGTTGTTTTTGATGCCGTTGCCGGGGTTGAGCCACAATCCGAGACAGTTTGGCGTCAGGCAGACGAATATAATGTCCCTCGTATCTGTTTTGTAAATAAAATGGACCGAGTTGGTGCCGATTTTGTGCGAACGATTGGAATGATTCGTGAACGGCTGAATGGCAATCCGATTGCTGTTCAATTGCCAATTGGGGCTGAGGCTGGTTTCCGTGGCATTATTGACCTTCTCTCAATGGAAGCTGCTATCTGGGAAGAAGATGATTTAGGTGCAACTGCAATTGTCACGAATATTCCTGAAGATATGCAGGAAGAAGCAGAAAATGCGCGTGCCGTAATCATCGAACGCATCATCGAAACGAATGATGAACTGATGGAGCGTTACCTTGAAGGTGAAGAGATCAGTGTGGACGAACTCCGCGCTGCATTGCGTGAAGCCACTGTAAATAATTTGGTTACACCAGTTTTATGTGGCACTGCATTGCGAAATAAAGGTGTTCAACGAGTATTGGATGCCATTGTTCATTACCTGCCATCACCACTAGATGTACCTCCAATCGAAGGCACAAACCCCTTTACTGATTCGATTGAAAAACGCGGGCCGTCTGATGATGAACCACTTTCTGCGCTCGTGTTTAAAATTGTTACAGACCCTTATGTTGGTAAACTAGCATATTTCCGCGTCTATTCTGGTGTGTTGACCAGTGGCAGTTCGGTTTCTAATACAAGTAAAAATAGAAAAGAACGCATTGGACGCATTTTGCGAATGCATGCTGATCATCGCGAAGACTTGAAAGAAGTTCGCGCTGGTGACATAGCTGCAACGCTTGGTTTGAAAACAACTTTTACCGGCGAGACTCTGGCTGATATGAAATCTCCGATATTATTGGAGGCAATTGAATTTCCAGAACCGGTCATTATGTTGGCTGTTGAACCAAAAACCAACAAAGATCAAGAAAAACTGGGCATCGCTCTCAAAGCCTTGTCTGAAGAAGATCCAACATTCCAAGTTCGTACAGACGATCAAACAGGACAAACGCTTCTGTATGGAATGGGTGAGCTACACCTTGAAGTATTGGTAGATCGCATGTTGCGAGAATTTAAAGTTGCTGCAAATGTGGGTCAACCACGTGTCGCTTACCGCGAAACCATCACAAAAACTGTTGACAAGGCAGTTGGTCGTTTTGTGCGCCAGTCTGGTGGACGCGGTCAATTTGGTCACGTTGTGCTCCGCTTGGAGCCATTGCCACCAGGCTCTGGATTTGTTTTTGAAGATGCTATTGTTCGCGGAACTATTCCAAAAGAATTTATCAGACCAACTGAACAGGGTGTGAAAGAAGCATTGGAAAGCGGTGTGATTGCTGGATACCCAATCGTAGATATCAAAGTAACACTTTACGATGGCTCTTTCCATGAAGTCGATTCTTCGGAAATGGCTTTCAAAATTGCTGGTTCAATGGGTTTGAAAGAAGGTATGCAGCGAGGACGAGCTATTTTGCTTGAGCCTATCATGAAGGTAGAAGCTGTTACGCCTGAAGAATATACCGGTGACGTAATTGGCAATTTGTCCTCTCGAAGAGGCATGATTGATGGAATGGAAATGCGTTCGGATTCACTTCAATCCATTAAAGCCAAAGTCCCGTTAGCTGAAATGTTTGGTTACGCAACCCGATTGCGGTCAATGACCCAGGGGCGCGGAACCTTTACGATGGAATTTGAGCATTACGCTCCTGTAAGTGATGAAATTGCTAAGGCCGTCATGCAAAGCGGTCGATAAATAGTCCTAAAAATCTAAAGAGGAAAGGGAAATTATGGCCAAAGAAAAATTTGTCCGCGAAAAACCACATGTGAATATTGGCACCATCGGTCATGTTGACCATGGAAAAACCACCTTGACGGCAGCAATAACCAAAACACTGTCCCTCAAAGGGTTTGCCGACTTCT
>QQUD01001121.1 GCA_008501785.1 Chloroflexota bacterium | reverse complement strand
CATGGGAGCCGATTAGGGTAAGCATGATGGCACTGGGGAAACGACCAAGGAAGTTGGCGAGGAGGAATTTGCGAGGGGACATGCCAGTTAGACCCGCGACAAAATTCATGACATCAGTGGGGAAAACGGGCAAGATGAAGGCGATGGTGAAAAAGAGAATGCCGCGTTCTTCGGCTATTTTTTGCCATTTATCGACTAATTCTGGTGTAGCGAGACGGTTGATGAGTGGTCGTCCTGCACGACGGGCAATAAGAAAGCCAATTTGACTGGCGGCAACGATGTAGGTGATGTTGAGAAAAAAGCCAATAGGGAATCCGTAAACATATCCGGCCGCTATAAGGAAAACGTGACCTGGGATAACTGCGATGAGGACCTGGATGAGTTGAGCGAAGGCTAGCACAAGGGGTCCCAGTAAACCGAAACTTTTTAAATAAGCACTTACGGTTGTTTGATCACTGAGAATCGTGAAGGCGTTGGCGATTGGTTCACGCGCCCACCAGATAAGGCTCATTAAGGAGAGCAAAATGGCTGCGATTGTTATCCAATTTTGCCTGTTTTCGGTTTGGATTGTGGGTGAAACGGCCGTTTCCCATTTCCTCTCACCTATTTGATAATATCTTGTTGCCTGGTCGTGTTGTCGATGTAGTGACTGTCTTCTTCCTTTTTGTTTCGTTACAATTGTCACAACGCTTTCCTCCAAAAAACGGCCGGATTTTTGTAATAGTACAATATTGTTGCTGAAACGGCCGTCATTGTTTACAGTTGCATGTACGTTTTATGGGTTTGAAAGTTTCTTGTTTGAATTGTTTTTAATCGTACCGATCAAAGCAAACGGTTGCAAATGTGCAAGCAAAAAGAATGAGTTTTCACGGAATATACATGTAAATGGGGTGGTCGTTTTTGTAAAATAATGTACGCGCATGGCGTACGGTCGTTACTTGATACGGCCGTTTATTTTTGTCACACTGCTGCTACTGTTTCGCCGCATCTATATGATTTCAGTTTTTTATGGAACAGTAAGCATTTGCAGAGGTTTGAAGTATTGAATGATTACGTTTAAGATTTTGTTATTATCCCATTTGCTTGGCGATTTTCCCCTACAAACCAATCGAATTTTTCGCATGAAATTATCAGGACATAAAGGTCTTGCTCTCCATGTAGCAATTCATTTAATTGTTGCTATTATATTGATTCAACATGCGTGGCATTATGCCGCTGTGATTCTATTTTTAGGCGTCTCTCACTACATAACTGATTGGATAAAAGTCCGTTTACAGCCTATTGAGTCACCACAATTTAAAGGATTTGTGATTGATCAAATTGTGCATTTACTCGTTATTGGTTTGATTGCCTGGTGGACACCAGATTTGCCATCAGTGCTGCCTGTTCGTTTTTTGCTGCCTGCGATTGTGATAACGGCCGTTCCGGCACTGCTCATGACAGGGTGGGTGTGGGCCAACGATATGTGTCAGGCTAAAAAAATGACGCATTGTAAATATGTGAGGTGGGCATGTCGGCGTTTGCTGCCCATTTCTCAGCAGGTTGGTTGGATTGTGGCCTGTTTTGTGCTCGTGCTGTTGGTTTTTCCCGCTATCTAACCTATTTGCGTGAGATTCTCTGGCAAGCTGTTTGTACCCCCAAACTTTCTTGACTGCTCGCAAAAAAGAACATGTGTGCTAAAATTGTTGCGTGAAAAAACGACAACTCACCTTTGCTAAACGAAGCCACACATTAAAAACGCGCAGCCATCGTATTAATTGGAATGCCGTGCTGTTAGAAGAAATCCGCTTGTCGAAACTGCCTGAACCTTTGCAAGAATACCAATTTCATGCGAATCGGCGATGGCGTTTCGATTTTTGCTGGCGGTTGCCCAATAACTTGGTGGCTTGTGAAATTGAAGGGGGTATTTGGATGCAAACGAAAACCGGGCGCAGCAAAGGTCACGCGCACCCAAAACGGTTTGAAAGTGATTGCGAGAAATATAATGAAGCAGCACTTTATGGTTGGACAATTATTCGTGTGACACCTGGCATGATTCGAGATGGACGTGCGATTGAGTGGCTGGAGCGAGCGTTGGTAGATGATTAGTTCGGTTGTTCCAGATTGGTCCAATCTCTAAACGACAAGTCTTGACTCATATTCTTGTGTAAGTTTGTGATTTTTACCTAGTAAGGCAAATAGCCCTTGAATCACATTTATTGTGTAGGGTTGATCGATATCTTCACCTACATCAAGTGCAGCAAAAAGATGATCGAGTGCTGCTGATGGCTTGCGTTTTTGGAGGGCAAATGTAGCATCCGAATAAACATCATCCAATGTGTCTACCCCAGTTAATGCATCGCCGTTTTCCATGCCGAATAGAAATTGTGCTAACGGCCGTAACTTCTCAACTTCTTCCAATTCTGCACTTTCAGGAAATTGATCCAATAATACAAACGCCTCAAACCCCCGCCCCTTTTTCAAATGCTGTTTTGCTTGTGAGAGTTTTTGTGATGCGGAAAGGTCTTTGGCATTTGCTGGAGAAGGCGCTGGCCCATCAGTAGATTTATTGATGAAGCGGCGTACGAGTGTTTCTGGTAGTGCGCCAGAAAATTCGCCAACAACCTGGCCGTTCCGAAACATTTTTACAGCCGGGATACTGCGAATATTATATTTGGCAGCCGTGCGTTGGTTTTGCTCGGTGTTTAATTTGGCCAAAATAAATTCGCTGGATGGGTCTTCCGCAATCTTTTCTAAAACAGGACCCAGTTGGCGACAAGGTCCGCACCAAGAAGCCCAAAAATCGACCATGACGGGTGATTTGTAGGAACGGCGTATCACCTGTTGTTCAAAGTCCCGATCCCCAATATCGATTATCGCGTAACGTTTTTTGCCTTTGTTTTTCTTGAAGATGTTGAAGAGTTTCATAACGGCCGTTTCTCCCTTACCATCATTATTTCAGATCTCGTTTTGATTTTAGCATATGTACCCTTTGCTTATACTGTAAGCCATATTGCAAAATTTATTAATCTTTAGAACGTATTTGCAAGGACATTCTTACATTACAGAAGGGAATTGGATACGGATGAAACGGAGAACAGATGATAGATAAAGTAAACGTGTCGGAGAAATTTGCACGATTCACAGATTATTGGAGTCCTAAAATTGTTGGTGAACTGAATGAATTTCATGTGAAGCTGGTCAAGATCGAAGGCGAATTTGTCTGGCATCATCATGAAGACGAAGATGAGATGTTTTTTGTGATCAAAGGCACATTAATCATGAAGCTGCGCGATAAAGATGTGGTGGTGAATGAAGGGGAATTTATCGTTATTCCGCATGGGGTTGAGCATAAACCGGTTGCGGAAACAGAATGCCACATCATGTTGTTTGAACCGAAAGAGACTTTAAATACAGGCAATGTTCAGGATGAAAAAACAGTTGCTGCACTGGAATGGATTTAGCGGCGTCACGTATTATTTGTTGACAATTGGCAGATATAAAATGTAGCTGTTGTTAGGATTGGTGGGCTTCGTTGTGGGAACTCAATCCCCCTTACCATACCGTCTGTAGGAGCAAGTGCGACACACCTGGCAGTATCATTACCAATATGCTGCGCCACCTCTGCGACAAGGCTGATATTTCTCTTTTTATCCTCGATCTTCA
>QQUD01001060.1 GCA_008501785.1 Chloroflexota bacterium | reverse complement strand
TTGAGGAAATCTAGATACGGAATCTTCTCAAACCTTTTCGCTTTGTGATTCTTTTCGGGATCATCATCATAAATAGCATCCTCTGTGGTTGCTTTTATCATCACATCGGCCCCAATTTCCATAGCCCGTAACGCCCCAGCAGAATCAGTTGGAAAGTATGGATTTCCAGTGCCACCACCGAAAATCACGACACGCCCCTTATCAAGATGCCGCATCGCTCGCAATCGAATATAGGGTTCAGCAACTGTACGCATCTCAATTGCGGTTTGCACCCGTGTGACAACGCCAACCCGCTCCAGCGCATCTTGCAATGCCAATGCATTCATCACCGTTGCAATCATGCCCATGTGATCGGCTGTCGCACGTTCCATGCCGTGTTCAATTCCAACAGAACCACGCCACATATTCCCACCGCCGATGACTAATGCAACTTGAACACCCAAATCATAAACGTCCTTGACAATCTGAGCAACTTCGGCTGCACGTTCAGGGTAAATTCCAACCCCTTTTGGACCGGCTAATGCTTCACCGCCCATTTTTAACAAGATGCGATTGTATTTAACAGTTGACATTTATTTGAACTCCTGGTTGATTTGTTATACATGCTTTTATTGGCAAAATCTCACCCCACTCAAATAAAAGGCCCTTATCCACAACTATACACTTGTCTAAAAACAAAATGGGCATTATTGGCCTATACGAGAAGTTTTTGCAGCGCATCTAATTTTGAACAGAAATGAGATCACATGGATTGTGTGACTATCATATTGATAGTGTGATTTAGTAAATAAAGTAAGGGCGTTCTTGCGAACGCCCTTTTTTGAAAAGCTAATTAAAGTGATTCACCAAGTTCATATCGGTTAAACCGACGTATTTTGATGTTTTCACCGGTTGTGCTGATTGCATTTGTGATTAGGTCTTTGATTTTAACCTTATCATCTTTCACAAAACCTTGTTCCATCAAACAAGTTTCTTCATAGAATTTGTTGATGCGTCCAGAAACAATTTTGTCGACGATGGCTTCTGGTTTGCCCTCTGCCAAAGCTTGGGACTTCAAAACCTCGGTTTCGCGGTCGATATCTTCTTGAGGAACCTGATCTGTATTCAGATATTGTGGGTTCATCGCGGCGATATGCAGCGCTAAATCGTGAGCCAATTCGATGAATTGTTCGTTACGTGCCACAAAGTCGGTTTCGCAATTGAGTTCGAGGATAACACCAACACGGTTGCCTGGATGTTCGTATAATTCAACACGACCTTCTTTGGCATCGCGTCCAGCACGTTTAGCAGCACGCGCAGCGCCTTTTTCGCGCAAGATATCAACGGCTTTATCGTAATCGCCCTCAACTTTTTCCAGAGCTTTTTTCGCTTCCAAAACGCCAGCACCAGTTGCTTCGCGTAATTCTTTTACCATTTGCACTGAAATTTTCATTTTCAGACTGTCTCCAATTTCTTTTTATTCTTCTTCGTCTTTTGTTTCTACAACTTCTTTAGTTTCGACTGGAGCAGCGGCTTCTTCTGCAGCAGCTTCTTTAACAGCTTCTGTTGCTGCTTCAGCTTCACGCAGTTTAGCCAGGGTTGATGCACCCAGCAGCTGGTCGTCGCCAACATCTTCCATACCATCGAAAGTATCGCGACCATACCCATCCAAATCGGTGAGTTCTTCGTCCATCGATTCTTTGTGCATAGCTTTGCCTTCGAGTGCTGCATCAGCCATTTTGCTGCAAATGAGTTTAATGGCACGAATTGCATCATCGTTGGATGGAATGACGAAATCGATTGGATCAGGATTCACGTTGGTATCAACCAGGGCAATCACAGGGATGCCAAGAATGTTGGCTTCACGAACGGCCGTTTCCTCATGAATTACATCAACCACAAACAAATACGAAGGCAAACCCGTCATTTTACGGATACCACCCAGGCGCATATTCAACTTTGCAATTTCGCGTTCAACCCGCAGCCGTTCTCGTTTTTTCAGGAAGTCAAACTCACCAGCTTCGCGGCGAGATTCCAAACGATTCAGGTAATCAATCCGCTGCCGGATGGTTTGCCAGTTAGTCAGCGTACCACCGAGCCAACGTTGGTTGACGTAGGGTTGACCTGCACGGGTTGCTTCTGAAGCAATCGTGTCTTGTGCTTGGCGTTTTGTTCCCACAAAAAGAACTTCGCCGCCATCAGAAGAAGCATCACGCACTAAATTGTAAGCGTCTTCTACAAAGGAAAGTGTTTGTTGCAAATCAAGAATATGAATGCCGTTGCGTTCCGTAAAGATATACGGTTTCATCTTCGGATTCCAACGTTGTGTTCTGTGTCCAAAATGCACACCTGTTTCCAAGAGTGCCTTCATCGATACGATGGCCATAGGGGATATTCTCCTTTCAATGTGTTTTAATCTTCCACACCTTTCATCCTATGTGGAGCTTGCATGGCCCACAAAAACGGCTTCTATTCGGGGAAATGGTGAATAACGGCCGTTTCCGGTGCAAGCACACCCACATTAGTCCAGATGTGTGTAAATTTTTATGATTCTGTAAATTGAGCCGGTAAATTATAACGAATGTGGAAAAATGCGCAAACTAAATCACGAATGCCACGAATGGACGAATAAGACGAATCTTTTATTCGTGATCACTCGTTCATTCGTGCCATTTGCAACAATTTATTTCCATCGTGTAAGAATTGTTTCACGCGAGAAGGCTATATTGCTGAAGTAGAGCAGAATAACATCAATCACAAGCACAACCCCGCTAATTACTAGAATCAGTTCTTGACTAATGATGATGAAGCCAAAGGATTGCCCAACCACTAGCAAAATAATGGGTAAGACAACTGCACCAGAAAGCTGTTCGGCAACGCGAGGATCGTTGACACGAGAGGAGACCATCACAGCCACGCTCACAGCCATCAACGCCAACAGGGGACCCGCCACAAAAATCGCTAACAACCACATCGGGTCAAGCAAGCGGGCAAAAACCGCATCATTGACCATTAATCTAGCGCCAACCAAATAAATGCCAAATGAAATCCAGGTAACAACAATGGCTGGAATCACGGCTGCGGCCATTTTGCCAATCAACAGTTCTACAGTTGTAATGGGGGTTGCCAACAAAGGTTCCAGGCTGCGCGTTGTTTTCTCCCCCACAATGCTGTAGGCCGCAATCGAAACAGGAATCATGACCGGCATAATCATAAAGAGCAGTACATAGAGCGTGAGCATGTACACATTGACGCAGTCCATCTCGTTCAACCCGGTGCATAATTCACCAAAAAATGCATCTGGTGTTGAATTATTGGTCATTTCTTCGGTGCTAAAGCTGTTTGTAGAAGCGACGGTAATTAAAGGAAGCGCCGTCAAAATGAGAGGCAAAAATGCAACCGTAAACAAAACCATCTTGTTTTTGAAAACTTCTGCCCATTCTTTCTCGATAACTGTACGAATTTTAGTCATGATCTTCTTTTGCCTCATTGTTTACAAGCTGCAAATAAACGTCTTCGAGTGAATGTCGAATTTCGCCCACAAAATGAATATCGGCTCCGGCATCAACCAGCAGCCGAATCATATTGGGGTTATGTGCTTCAGGCTCATCAAGCGCAACGAGCAGTTTGTTGTCAATCGCTTGCACATTTTTGAGATAGGGCAAAT
>QQUD01000021.1 GCA_008501785.1 Chloroflexota bacterium | reverse complement strand
TCGTTCGCGCCGCGTGAGTTGATACCAAACCTGCAAACCAGCCTCAGCCGACTGGTGCTGTGAAAGGGCAAAACTAACCAGATTGTTCACGACAGCGCCGACACTGGTTTGCTCACGTGCGGCTATCTCTTCGATAGCCGTCAGCAGCTCCGGACGCAGCTTAATCAGCGGAAATGGGTCTTGACTTACCCCAAACAGTTTGCGAAAAGTGTTGCGGATGGTCATGGTGGTGAGGGGCAGAGGGGTAAGGGGCAAAATGCACAGTTCCCGCAGTTGCTCGCCGCCCAATTGGTACATATGTTCTACAGTGTCCGATTGTAGCACAGAGACGACACGCGTCGGTGAAGATGGCGTGAAGATGTAGTACGCGGGTACTAGGTTGTGACATTTGTTGTCGTGGGGAAACTCAAGTAACATAAACATCATGAGTCCATAAACAGAAATAGCACCTGCGTTGATCCTACATATTGAACAAGTCCTGCAAGATTCACAATACGTTGACCGACTAAAAAGGCATTACGCTATGTTTCGAGAGTCCATCGAAAATGAAGCAGCCAAATCAAGCAGGCCGCGACGAAGACGCCCACCAAAGCCAAAACGAAAAAAGCGTAAACGAAGATAATAGGTCATCAACCTCCCGGAGGTGCAGCACCTCTGGGAGGTTAGGGAATGGTATGCCAAAACAAAACCGAGTGACACCAACTGGCGACATTATTGCGACAACGGCGCGGGGCAGCTTGATGGGAAATCGGGGAATCTTGCACAATGCGCGGCAGGAGCTAACACGGCCGTTTTCCCACAAAGCCTGGATTATCTGCCGCCTCAACTTCAAAGGCCGCAAGCGGTCCATCATGCAGCCAAACCGCTACACCGAACTTTTCTTTCTCGATGAAGCAACAGCGCTGGCGGCAGGACACCGCCCCTGTTTTGAGTGCCAGCGAGAACGTGCCATTGCGTTTCGTGATGCCTGGGCCGCAGCCAATCCCGATTTGGTTGGTGCGGGTCCTGTCAAAATGGGAGATATTGACACGGTTTTGCATACAGAACGGCTTACTCAGGCGCGTCTGATTAAGGACCGGCGTAAACAGACGTATCAAGCTGAAATAGAAGCGTTGCCAAATGGTGTGTTTGTTTTGTGGCGGGAACGGCCGTTTCTCATCTGGAACACATCCCTTTATCCCTGGACCCCATCAGGCTATGAAACACCTCCCCCGCAACCCGCCAACAGCCTTGTCACCGTGCTCACTCCGCGCTCAATTGTGAATACACTGATTTTCTATCAAACCTCTCCACGACTCCCTTAATTTCCCCTCATTCAACCTCCCAAAACCTTGCCTGACAGCTTTTGACAGCATTCCAAAGTTATAGTAGGCACGGTTTGACAGCTCAAACCTCCTGCTCATGCAAAATGGAGCCGCCAAACCGACTACAAGACTAAAGAATAAAGATTGGAGACTGGAGACTTACATGGAAAGTGTGACGACAAAATCATCACGATTACCGGGATTTTACAAACGGCCGTTATCCGAACGTGTTGACATCGTAGCCGACTGGGCTGAACTCAGTGACGCTGACATCAACGTGCTCAAAGGGCAAGGGCTGGCTAACGAACAAGCCGACAAAATGATTGAGAACACGCTGGGTACGTTTGCTCTACCGTTGGGGATTGCGGTTAACTTTTTGATAAACGGCCGTGATTATCTAATTCCAATGGCGGTTGAAGAACCAAGCGTACTGGCAGCCGTGAGCAACCTGGCTAAGAAAATTCGAGCGGGTGGCGGTTTTCATACTCAAGCAACTGAACCAGTGATGATTGGCCAAATTCAAGTGCTAGATATTCCCGACATGGATGCGGCTGTCGCTGCCATTGAAGCACACCGAGATGAATTGCTGGAAAAGGCTAACTGCTGCGACCGGGTTATTGTTGAGTTGGGTGGCGGGGCACGTGATATTGAAATACGGCCGTTTCCCGACACACCCGTCGGCCCTATGCTCATCTTCCACCTGCACTTCGACACACGCGATGCAATGGGTGCTAACGCTATTAATACGGCACTCGAATCGCTGGCTCCGCACATTGCTGAATTAACTGGTGGCCGTACCAGCTTGCGCATTCTTTCGAACCTGGCAGACCAGCGCACCGCTACGGCACGCTGCACGATTCCGGCCAACATGTTGGCAACGCCCGATTTAACCGGCACTGAAGTTGCCAAACTGATCGAAGAAGCAAACGCCTTTGCCATTGTAGACCCTTACCGGGCAGCCACCCACAACAAAGGCATTATGAACGGCATCGACGCGGTTTGTATTGCGACGGGAAACGATTGGCGTGCTGTTGAGGCGGGGGCACATGCGTATGCGGCAAGAAACGGCCGTTACAGTGCCCTCACCGACTGGCACGTTGACGAAAACGGCGACCTCTCCGGCGAAATCACGCTGCCAATGGCTGTGGGTATGGTCGGTGGTGCCACCAAAGTTCACCCGACCGCCCGCGTCGCCATGAAAATTTTAGATGTCAAATCAGCGCCAGAATTGGCCCAAGTGATCGCAGCCGTGGGTCTGGCACAAAACGGGGCCGCCATCAACGCCCTCGCTACCGTAGGCATTCAAAAAGGACATATGGCGCTTCACGCCCGGCAAATCGCTATGGCAGCCGGTGCGCCCGAAGCGCTTATTCAGCAAGTCGCCGATCAGCTTGTCTCTGAACGCCGAATTCATGTGGATCGTGCGAAAGAAATATTGAATGGAAAACAGTAAACAAAAAACAAAAAACAGTAAACAAAAAACGATTGTTGATTACTGAAATAGGGGAAACCATGAGTGAATTCAAACCCATAAACGGGTTAATGAAACCAGATAGAGATGTAGGCATTGTCGGGTATGGGGCATATGTGCCGCGTTACCGGCTGCCTGCAAAAGAAGTATCGGAAATGTGGACTGGTGGGACCGGTGGTACACCGATTCAGGAAAAAGCAGTCAACGGGCTTGATGAAGATGTGATTACCATGTCAATTGAAGCGGCTCGTAATGCGCTGCTGCGTGGACAAATTAATCCACAAGAAATTCGTGCGGTTTGGGTCGGCAGTGAAAGCCATCCTTATGCAGTTAAACCGTCGAGCACGATTGTGGCGGAGGCAATTGGTTCAGTGCCGCACACGTTGGCCGGTGACTGGGAATTTGCCTGTAAAGCAGGCACCGAAGCGATGCAAGCCGCGATTGGTTTTGTCGGGTCAGGGATGGCCCGGTACGCATTCAGCATCGGTATGGACACCGCCCAAGGCCGTCCTGGCGATGCGCTCGAGTACACGGCCGCAGCCGGTGGTGCTGCCATCTTGATTGGTCCAGCAGATGAGTCTGTAGCTGTGATTAACGGCTCTTACTCGTTTGTTACCGATACGCCAGACTTTTGGCGTCGTGCTCATGCTGAATATCCATCACATGGCGACCGTTTTACGGGTGAACCTTCTTACTTCAAGCACATCACTGGCGCGGCCGAAATGCTGATGGAATCGCTAGGCACCACATCGGCAGATTATGATTGGGCCGTTTTCCACCAACCCAACGCTAAATTCCCACAGCGGGTGGCGAAACAGTTAGGCTTTTCGATGGAACAAATTGCGCCAGGTCTGCTCAGTCCGCGCATTGGCAATACGTATTCAGGCTCGTCCATCATTGGACTCACAGCCCTTTTGGACGTGGCCAAAGCAGGAGATCGCATTTTGATGGTCAGCTACGGCTCTGGTGCTGGTTCAGATGCATTCGACATTCACACCACCGAGCGCCTGCTTGAAGTTCGCGACCGGGCAACGTCTACCGAAGGTTATATTGCCCGCCGCACTGAAATTAATTATGCAACATACACCCGCTTCCGGGATAAGCTGAAGCTTTAAAACAACACAAATGTCATTCCGAAGTCCGCTGAGGAATCCCCAATGCGTTTATTGCACAGATTGTTGGGATTTCTCGGGGGGACCTCGAAATGACGTATATAAATACTTATGGATGTTTCAATTATTGGCGTAGGCCAAACAGAAGTTAAAGAGATGTGGGGCACATCGCTGCGTCATTTGGCGTGGTATGCGATTGAGGCTGCACTGGATAATGCACACACATCCAGCATCGATGCGCTGTTTGTGGGGAACATGCTGGCTGATGAAATTAGTAATCAGAGCCATTTGGGATCACTTGTTGCAGATTTTTCAGGGCTGCGCGGCATTGAGGCCGTTACCGTAGAAGCTGGTGAAGCATCCGGTGGGGCAGCACTGCGACAAGGGGTGCTGGCCGTAAAAAGTGGGCTGGTGGAAACGGCGCTCGTGGTTGGCGTGGAAAAGATGACGGATAAGGTGGGATCGTCGGTAACGGCCGTTCTCGCCTCCAGTCTCGACGCAGATTACGAAGCCATTCATGGACTGACGCAACCAGGTGCAGCCGCCTTGCTGATGCGACGCTACATGCACGAATACGGGGTGGACCTGGCTGATTTTGCCAGTTTCAGCGTTAATGCCCATGCAAACGGCGTCAACAATCCGCTGGCCATGTTCCGTAATCGGCTCAAAGCGGAGCGTTTTGCGACAGCTCCACAAATTGCCACGCCGGTCAGCCTGTTTGATGCCGCTCCGGTAGGAGATGGTGCAGCTGCGCTTATTATCACCAACAAAGAGCGGGCCATGGACATGGTGCCAAAGCCGGTGGAAATTATCGGTTCGGCGATTGCGACTGACACTATCTCACTACACAACCGAAAAAATATATTACATTTAGAAGCTGCCAAGAAAAGTGCCGAACGCGCCATGCAAGCAGCAGGCATCACACATGAACAAATTGATCTGTTTGAACTGCATGATTCGTATACGGTGATGAGTGCGTTGGCTTTGGAAGCTGTTGGTTTTGCAAAACCGGGTCAGGGTTGGCAATTGGCGCGAGATGGTGAGATTGGTCGAAACGGCCGTATTCCCATCAGTACATTCGGTGGGCTCAAAGCACGCGGTAATCCAATCGGCGCAACTGGCGTTTATCAAGTGGTGGAAGTCGCACGGCAACTGCGGGGTGAAGCTGACGATTGTCAAGTGCCCGATGCCAAGATTGGGATGGCACAAAATATCGGGGGGACGAGTGGAACGGCCGTTACGCACATTTTGCAAGCCGCAGTCGATTAATAGGACCAAACTACTCCTCTCTGATAGCTTTTGACAGCTTTTTTGTGGCTGCTGACAGGGTTTGAAAGAGTATTAATGCATAATTATGATTGGATTTGTTCACTTTATAACAATCCAAGTTATTAAAAAAATAACAATCCAGGTTATTAATAAAATCGGAGATACAAATCATGGAAGTTTCACGCCATTGGCGTCTACAAGAACAACGATATAAGTTAGTTGGGGAAACCTGCGAACATTGCGGCACCAAACTATTCCCACCACGTGATGTTTGCCTGGAATGCGAAAAACCAGCTTATGAACTTTACACCTTTGAAGGTGTTGGCGAAGTCTATTCTTACACAACTATTTATGATGCACCGGCCGGTTTCGAACACAATGCACCTTACATGGTTGCCTTAATTAAACTGGAAGAAGGCCCCATCATCACTGCACAACTCACCGATTTGGATGAAAGCGAAGTAGAAATCGGGATGCCGGTAGAAATGGTCACACGCAAACTGCGTACCGAAGGCGAAGAAGGGATGATTGTTTATGGGTATAAGTTTAGACCTGGGGTGATGGAAACGGCCGTTTAAACGTAATAGAATATGTTAAAATCTAAAAGCGGACTGCCTAAATAGGTAGCCCGCTTTTTTGTTTTAGAAGAAAATAATTAGTGAATTGTTGAATTGTTGAATGAGTTACCGTTAACAAATCAACGATTAAATATTTTCTGACCCCTTTATTTCAACTTCATAATTGTTTTGTGCCAATAACGGCCGTTACCCCCCCCACTTCCCCTGGTTCCAACATCACCACATCATCTGCCGCATTCGCCGTTTCCACACAAACCATCGAGCGATATTCATCATCGCCAAAATCAGCCATACGCTGTGATTTTTCAATCCAGGGGTTCCAAACAACGGTGCTTTCGCTGCCCCGTTTGTCAATCCAAATGACGCGATTGAGGCCGGGATCGATGATTTCACAAACGGCCGTTGTTTCCACATAAATCCGGTCTGTTTCTTCGGTAAACTGAATCGGTCCCACCTGCTCCTTGCGCTGCATGTCGTCTAGCTGGTCCAAATACGTGACGCCTTCTAAACCGCGAATCGAAATATCGTCAATATTGCTAATGTTGAAGTAGCTGTGTAAGGCAGCGGTGTAGGAAAATTCGGCATCGCTCTTGTTTTCAACAATTAATGTGACTTCCAATGCTAAACCAACAACAATGGTCAATTTCAGCTCAAAATCGTGTGAAAAAACGTCCTTAGTTTCTTCTGTTTCGGTGAGTTCGAGGGTGATGTGAATACGGCCGTTTTCATCCTCCCCCGTCTCCTTCACTCCCCACATCATCCGCCGCGCAAAACCATGTGCAAATTGATTCCCATCCGTTGGATGTGGACCAAACCAGGGCCAAATAACAGGAATGCCGCCACGAATAGGCTGATCTACATCGAAAACAGCCTCTTTACTCATCCACAAAACGTCTGGCTGCCCTTTGGGCTGCCTCTTAGGTTGGTAACTAAGAACATGACCGGCGTAGATGGAGATAACGGCCGTTGCCACCTCATTCTCCACCCGCATCACTGGCAAATCACCAGCCCCCATGCCGATCGACAGCTTTCCAGGAATCCCATACTGCGCACTCAACACATCAATAATCGACGGATTTGCCATGATTTATTCTCCCACGTTAATTTAACTACGCTTATTCAACCTGCTCCATTGTACAATATGTATCTAAAACAAAAAAAGCGCCTCTGCAACAGAGACGCTTTTTTTAATTTCAGAAACAAATGGAATTAGAATCCCATTCCGCCGCCAGGCATACCGCCACCAGGAGGCATCATTGGGGCAGCATCTTCTTCAGGAAGATCGGTGATCAACGCTTCAGTTGTCAAAACCATAGAAGCGATGGAAGCAGCATTTTCGAGTGCACCACGGGTTACTTTCGCGGGGTCGATGATACCAGCTTCAACCATGTTGATGTATTCATTGGTCATCACATTGTAGCCAATGCGTAAATCGTCAGCAGCTTCTTGAGCGCGACGCACGTTTTGAATCACAACATCGCCATTTTTACCAGCGTTTTCAGCAATCTTGCGCATCGGCGCTTCGAGTGCTTGACGCAAAATGGTCAAACCAGTGCTTTGGTCACCAGCAGGTTGTACAACGTCATCCAATGCAGGCAGTGCATTCAACAATGCCACACCACCACCAGGAACGATACCTTCTTCAACAGCAGCGCGGGTAGCGCTCAAAGCATCTTCTACGCGATGTTTCTTTTCTTTCAGTTCAACTTCGGTAGCGGCACCGACGCGAATAATAGCAACGCCACCAGCCAATTTAGCCAGACGCTCTTGCAATTTTTCACGGTCGTAGTCAGAAGTGCTGCGGTCGATTTCAACTTTAATCTGCTCAACGCGTGCGCCGATTTGTGCTTCTTCGCCTGCGCCATCAACAACAGTGGTGTCGTCTTTGGAGGAAACGATTTTCGCAGCGCGACCCAGGTCACTCAACTGAACGCTGTCCAATTTGCGGCCCATTTCTTCGGTGATAACTTGGCCACCGGTCAAAACAGCGATGTCTTGCAACATAGCTTTGCGGCGGTCGCCGAAACCAGGTGCTTTCACGGCTAATGCATTAACCATACCACGCAGTTTGTTCAGTACCAGCGTTGCCAAAGCTTCGCCGTCAACATCTTCAGCGATGATAACCAGGTTTTTCTTGCCAATTTGAATCAGTTTTTCCAATACTGGAACGATGTCCTGTGCGGAGCTAATTTTTTTGTCGTGAATGAGGATGTAGGCATCGTCAATCACAGATTCCATGGTGTCAGAATCAGTCACAAAGTAAGGGCTGATGTAACCACGGTCAAACTGCATACCTTCAACATATTCGGTTTCGAATTCAAGGCTGCGGGATTCTTCTACGGTGATAACGCCGTCTTTACCGACTTTATCCATCACGTCTGCAATCAGTTCACCGATGCTGGTGTCTTGAGCAGAGATGGAAGCAACAGAAGCGATTTCCGCTTTGTCATCGATGGCAATAGCCATGCTGCGAATTTTTTCAGAGAGTGCTTGTGTACCAGCTTCGATACCACGCTTCAGGAGCATGGGGTTTGCGCCAGCAGCAATGTTCTTCAAACCTTCGTTAACGATGTTTTGTGCCAGAACGGTGGCAGTGGTGGTTCCGTCACCAGCGATGTCGTTGGTTTTGGTCGCTGCTTCTTTCAGCAGTTGAGCGCCCATGTTTTCGTATGGGTCTTCGAGTTCGATTTCTTTAGCAACGGTTACGCCATCATGGGTGATGGTGGGTGCGCCAAATTTTTTGTCGAGAGCGACGTTGCGGCCTTTGGGTCCCAGTGTTGTGGAAACGGCCGATGCCAGTGTGTCAATACCTTTCTTCAGTTTACGACGTGCGTCTTCAGAAAATGCGAGTTGTTTTGCCATTTTCAATAATCTCCTAAACCCACTCCTGTGGGTTATTAGCCCTCGACAATTGCGAGAACGTCTGTTTCTTTGAGGATGAGCAGCTTTTTGCCATCAATCTTAATTTCTGTGCCACCATATTTGGCGTAAAGTACCATATCGCCTACAGCGACATCCATAGCAACACGATTACCATCGTCATCACGACGACCAGGACCGACAGCGACAACTGCGCCTTCCTGTGGTTTTTCTTTTGCAGTTTCTGGCAAAATGAGGCCAGATGCAGTTGTTTGTTCACGCTCTTTTGGCTCTACAACCAAACGATCACCAAGTGGTTTGAGCTTCATAAAGATACACTCCTTTGTTAACAAATTTTTTAGATTTCAATGTTGGGTATTTTTTAGCACTCTAACATAACGAGTGCTAAATCACGATGGAAATTGTATCATAGATTGGAGCAATGTCAAGCACATTTTAGCACTCATTCTGGATGAGTGCTAATTACAACCTTAGCCACCTTCTAGCTGCACGCGACGGCATTCAGTGAGTCCTTCCAAAGCGAATTCTTGATAATAGGTAAACACTTCTGAAGCCTGCTGGAAGTAAGGAACAGCTTCTGGACAATTTTCTGGTCCTTTACGCAGGTAGGCACTACCCAAAAAATAGAAGAAACGGGCATTCAGATCAGTTGGTTCACCATAAAGAGCCACAGCTTGAGTGAGGGCATCGATGGCAAACTCGTAATTGTTTTGCTGGTAATAGGCTTCCCCTAAACGGCCGTATGCACGCGCCATCTGTGGATCAAGCTCAATCGCAATTAATGCATTTTGTTCAGCCTGGGGATTTTGACCAAGCCGCAAATACATATAAGCAAGCCCATCATAGGCCGCTGCATTATCTGGGTCTACTTCAATAGCTTGTTTAAAGCTGAGAATAGCATCAGGAATACGGCCGTCTGCGAAAAAATTGTAAGCCAATCCCATATGCAAATCAGGCCGTTCTGGATCAGCTTGAATGCCAAGCTGCCATTGCTCTCGTGCCGCCGGATAATACCCTTGATTCGTATAAACCGTTGCTAAATAATATCGTGCTATTGGATTATCCGGCTCATACGAAGTCGCGTCCTGAGCATACTTTAATGCCTCATTAAAGCGTTCTGGAATGCCTTGAGAAATGATTCCGCCCGCAATATATGCCAAAGCAGTTGCATTTTGCGGATTGATATTGACTGCTTTCAAACCCATATCGGCAGCCTGTGCATATTCTAGGTCAGCCCCATTGACATCCCCCATATCGACAAGTCGATCCCCATTCGCCAAATGAGCAGCAGCATATGAAGTCCATACTTCCTCATTATCAGGATCCAAAACAGACACATCGGCTGCTTTGCTTAACGCTTCCTCGGGCTGCCCATTTTGGATGTAGAGGTTGATCAGGTCAATATAAAATTGAGGTTTTGTACCATCCAGTGCAACGGCTTGTTCGTAATAATCAAGCGCCTCTACCAGCTCACCATCATCAATCGAGAGGTTAGCCAATAATGCATATTCGGTGGCAGAACGGGTCGGTTCCGGAGTCGCCGTCGGAATGATGACGTCACGCACTTCATCTGCATTTTGAATAACAAAACCGCCTACCAAAATGCCAAAAAAGACAAAAATGATAAGAAGACAAGATGGGCCTTGACGTGGATATTTGGGGTCTTTTCGTTCTATTACCATTGTTCCCACACCGAAAAAAAAGCCGACGCATTACGTCGGCAACAGTGGGCGCAATAGTAGCAAAACCGTTTGGAGGCGTCAAGAAAGAATGAGCAGAGGTTAAAGAAATCTCATTATCCAATAGGCTAAAAATGCACGCATCCATTGGGTTTGACCATCATTGAAAACCTGTTAAAATCGATCCTGACTCTACTTAGTAACGTTTGTGCAAACAAATTCTCATATCTTAAATTTCATATGTATATTTTGTGCCAATTAGGACTATCATAATATTTATCATGTGGCGCGGCATGTGTTGTAACATGTAACAAATTCTCTCTGTGTTTCTACTGATAAAGGGGAAAATCATGAAGTCTCTTCTAATTACAATTATATTTTTGATTGTTTTACAATCCTGTTGTTGCGTATCACTTGGTCCACCACCCACACCTACACCACCTCCAGCCAATGAAATCGAGAGCTTAGTTGAAACCCATATGGATTCAGCACTTACCCATCTCGAACATGAACGCTATAGTAAAGCTATTGATGACTATTCTAAAGTGATTCGTTGGGATCCAAATAACGTTGATGCTTATATTTGGCGCGGAGAGGCATTTGCCCATTCCGGCAGCTTCAGTCAAGCAATTAGGGATTGGGACAAAGCCATTGAATTAGACCCCAATTATGCATATGTTTTTTACAATCGGGGATTAGCTCATTACACATCTGGAAACATTGCCCAAGCAAGTGCAGATTACACTAAATCTATTGAATTAGATCCAACTAATGCAGATGCCTACTATAATCGAGGAGTGATTTTTTACGAATCCGGCAACAGCGAGCAAGCACTCCAAGATTGGCATAAAACGATTGAATTAGATCCAGATTATGTGGAAGCATACTACAATCGAGGTCTGATTTACTTTGATTCTGACAATCTTGAGCAAGCCATTCATGAGTGGAATGAAGCTATAGAGACAGATGCAAGCTATGCATTGGCCTATAATAACCGAGGATATGCATATGAAATATCTGGAAACCTGGAGTTAGCATTACAAGATTACAACAAAGCAATTGAGTTAGACCCAAATGATGCAGTGTTTTACAACAATCGCGGTAATGCGTTTGCCAGTTCCGGCAATCTAGAACAAGCTATTGAAGATTTTAAACGTTATCTTGCACTAGCGCCACGTGCATCAGATCGAACAGAAGTGATAGATACAATAAATCAATTGAAATATGAGCCTGCTGAGTATTATTCCAGACAAGGGCTGAGCTATTATGAGGCCGGTAATCTTGAGCAAGCCCTTTTTCAGACTAGATTAGCTGTTGATTTTGAACCTAACAATGCCACACTCCATAATAACCTCTGTTGGTTCGGTAGCTTATTAGGTAGGGCTGCTGATGTATTAGATGCATGTGATCGAGCAGTCACATTGGCTCCGGATAACGCTGGCATTCGTGATAGTCGAGGGGTAGCCCGTGCCTTGCTTGGTGACTATGAAGGAGCAATAGAAGATTTTGAGATTTTTATATCTTGGCAAAAAGAAAATGATCAATATGATGAAGTTGGTGCTCAAAGAGAGGCTTGGATTAACGAGTTAAAAGCTGGTCGCAATCCTATTGATGCCACAACACTTGAAAGCTTACGATAGTTTTCATTTTGTATGTTCCGAAAGTGCCATGTCAGCAAGGAGAATCCTATAGAAATGAGAGTTCGACACCTAATTTTAATTATATTTTGTCTTATTGGTTGTTCATCCTGCTCCAAATCAGAGAGTCCTAAATCTCTTATCGTTGGGAAATGGATTCAAACTGAAGGCGAAGGTGTATGGGTCGAAAAAGAGGATTTAGGCTTACGAGCCTTCAATGAACCCAATGGGTTTGTAATCGTGTTTAATGAAGACAATACTGGCACCTTTGCAAACACACAGACCAATGAGGTAAATGAATTTAATTGGAAATTTGTTACCAATGGCACATTAATAATTGATGGGAAATATCCTTTTTCTGTATCAGTTTCTGAAAAGGAACTAGAAATGAGGATTGCAGCCATACAGAAGTCAAATCGAAAATTTGCTCGCCTTCCCATCCTCGGCGTACATTCCAACACATCACCTAATAGTTCGTTTGCATCAGGTCATGCTTGGATTTCCAAAATTGATTTCGTTGCAAACTCCTTCGAATATACTATGTACGGACTGTGGCCAGATGGTCATAAAGCGGTTAATCATTTCAAGGGTAGTAATGATCCATCTGTCTCTGATATTAGAATTAATTATGAAAAAAAGTCATCTCTTCACAATCGATACTACTCGCTTAGTGAGAAGCAAGTACAGGTATTAATGACCTTGGTTAGTGAATACAGAGAGTGGAGTTATACGTATACCTGTGCATCTTTTGCCGAGGAAGTTGTTTTTACTGTTGTCGGAGAGGATGTAGATGCCGATGATATTGTCGGTTTTGAAACACCAAGAGAGCTATCTGAAAGTATAGAATTGTTGGAAGCAGAACATTCTACCACTCACTTAATTCCTGCTGTTTTGCAGGATCCAAATGCAAGCAGCCTAAGCAACAATTCTAATAGTTTTGAAGGTTCTGTCCATGATCCGTAAGTTATATATTGAGTTAAATATTTCTCGAAGATATCATGCTAAGATAAATCAATTATCAAATGACTACAAGACTACCTGACTATTCGACTCTATTTTTCCAGCGCCACCAGAGGCCGACCGGGTAGCCGATCATTTTAGCGATGTCGCCAACGAGGCGAATGATGGGGATGAGGGCGAAGGCGCGGAGGCGTGCCGGGGGTCGCCAGCCCCATGTGTTTTTCCAGAGGCGTTGGGCGGGTTTTTGGCAGTAAACGGCCGTTCCCGCAAACAACATCAACCACCCCGCCACCTTCTCTTTCCAAATGAGCCACAACAAAAACGGGAAGCCCAGCAGATAGACTAGATAACGAATCAAATGGCGTTTCGGCCATAGGTTCGCCTTCCCATCACCCCGTGCATAAAAGTAGTATTGCTTGAAAAAGGAGCGCATGCTGCCTCGAGGACGAAAGTAGACAACGGCCGTATCCACAAATGGAAAGCTGCCATATTTGTCACGCAGCGCAAAATCAAACACCAAATCTTCGCTAAAATCGAGCCATTCCGGATAGCCGCCGACAGATTCCCATGCTTCCTTCAAAAATGCAACCGAACGACTTGACGGTAAAAACCGTTCAGGATCAATTTCACGACGAGATGGGAGCACGGTTGACCCCATGATGACTTCAAAATCAGTGTAGGGGTCGGGTTCGAACCAGCCAGAGGAAACGGCCGTTTTCCCCACCTCAATCGGCTTTACCAACTCTTCCAGCCAGTAAGGAGCCAACACCACACCCGCATCTGTTGCGGCAATAATCGGCCCAGCAGCGGCTTCGATTGCCCGATTGCGCCCCTGGCTGATATTGCTGTCCGGCACAACAATCACCTTCATCGGCAGCCATGCCTGGTACGAAAGCAGCACTTCGACCGTGTTATCCGTCGAACCACCATCACAAATAACCACTTCATCCGGTTGACGTGTTTGCTGAATAAGAGAATCCAACAAAATATGGATAGTTGCCCCCTCATTCTTCACCGTTGAAATGACTGAAACGTACATCTTTTTTCCGCCCATAATAAAAACCTACTCAATTAGTTTGCATTTATCGGAGCAATTCACCTGTTACATTACCATCTACACATTGCCCCAATACCAATAACCCTTTACTCGCGATAAAGTCGCGTTCTCAACACAGCAGCCTCAATTTCCCCTGCCACATTGACAACGTCATCAATCCGTAATGTAATAGACGGGAAATCATATCACATTTTCTTTTGAACACATCCATATATGGATATAATTGCCCCCTATGTTCAAAAACAAAAAAATTCGCAGCATCCTACAAATCGCAT
>QQUD01000860.1 GCA_008501785.1 Chloroflexota bacterium | reverse complement strand
GATTTTGACAACCCACTAATAAAAATATAGACAAAATGATGAGTAAATATTGTTTCATGTTTGCACTGCCTCCTTTTTATTAGACGAAAGGCACTAGTAAAATTTTGATACAAATTTTGGCATTCAAGGCGACACCAGTTACTATTCCCCGCTATGCGCCGCATTACCATTCGCCGAACCAATTTGGCATGGATAGCCATTGGCCTGCTCACTTTTGCAGCAACAACAGCCCCTATCTACATTCGTTTTGCCCAAATTGAAGGCGTTCCCTCGCTTTCAATTATCGCGCTGCGCCTGATTTTGGGGACGATTTTGCTCACACCGTTTGCATGGCGACAGCACCATGATGAATTAAAAAGTATGTCGCGTCAGGATTGGGGCTGGGCAATGGCGGCGGGGGCATTTCATGCATTTGGCCTGTTTTGCCTCTTTTTTGCGCTGGAAAATACGTCCGTGCTGGTAAACGGTGTGCTGCGTCGTACCTCGCCGCTGTGGACGATTATGCTAGAAGTGGCGGTGTTGCATGCCGTATTTACGCGACAGGTTTGGTGGGGCATTGGGCTGACACTTGCTGGTGGGGGTTTGGTGGCGTTTGGTGGTGTGGACGGGTTGGATGTGGGAACACGGCCGTTTCTCGGAGCCGGTCTTTCCATGCTTAACGCCGTCACGCTCAGTTTTTACCTGATTATTGGCCGCAAGCTGCGGAATAAGCTCTCTTTTTTAGCTTATACCTGGACTTTGTTCATGGCGGCGACATTGGTTGCTGTTTTCTTTTTGATTGTGACCAACACGCCGCTGTTCGGCTATACGCTGGCGGGTTATTGGTGGGTGCTGGTGGTAACGATTGTGGCGCAGTTGGTTGGGCATTTACCGGTTAACTTTGCTGTGCGTCATTTTCCTGCGACGCACTTGGCTGTTTTATTGCAAATATCAACAGCAGCAGCGGCGGTGATGGCATTTTTCTACTTTGACGAGATTCCCTCACTGCTGCAAGTGGTGGGCAGTGTGGTGATTGTGGTAGGGGTGTCGCTGGTAACGGTGAAGAAACGGCCGTCTTGATCCCATCTTGTATCCTTATCGTCAAGTTACGTCCTAAAACCCAGCTAAACTTTAACAACGAACATGCTCTTTATGCGGAGTGAAGGCTTTAGCCGGTTGAAACCTTGAGTTATAAACCGGCTAAAGTCTCTACTCCAATATTTGAATGAAAAGGTTTAACCAATGACCCAATTTGAATGTCAAGCAATCTTGTTTGATTTAGATGGCACCCTGGTTGATTCTACCGCATCAGTTGAGCGGAGTTGGCGGCGCTGGACTGAACGTGTAGGGCTAGATTTTGCATACGTGATGGCAATCGCACATGGGCGACCAGCTTTTGAAAGCTTGCGCATCGTCGCGCCGCATTTGTCGCTGGCAGAAGAAGCCGCATGGCTTGAAGACCAGGAAGCTGCCGATGCCCACACTGTTAAAGCGATCGCGGGCGCGCAGTCTTTGCTGAAATCGTTTCCTGATAATCGCTGGTGCATCGTTACCTCTGGCACGGACCGGCTGGCACGTGCCCGTGTTTACCATGCTGGATTGCCGCTGCCCAACGTGCTAGTCACCGCCGATGACGTAACCAACGGTAAGCCAGACCCAGAACCATATTTAGTTGGCGCACAACGGATGGCGTTGTCTCCATCGGCGTGTGTCGTGCTCGAAGATTCGGTCGCTGGCGTTGCTTCGGCCAAAGCTGCCGGGATGCGCGTGATTGCTGTGACCACAACACATACGCCCGATGTGCTGCAAGCAGCCGATTTAATTATTGACAGCCTGTCTGATTTGCAGGTGACTATTTCAGCGAATGGGATAGGAGATTTGCTGATTAGGGGCTAATAGGTGAGTAATAATGGACAGAGAAATTCAACAATTACGGTTAGATTTATTACTTGCATATACAAAATTTTGTAAGGTAGCAAATCAACTTTCACCATTGTTGCGCAGCGAAACAGGGGTTTGTGGCGACTGGTCACCGAAGGAAGTGGTTGCACACCTTGTTGGGTGGGATGCGTTGTTTCAAGATTTTATCGTTGATCCGGAAAACTTTGATCCGCCAATTGATGTCAATCAATTCAATTCACAAGCTGTTGCGACATTAAAGCAACTAACGTGGGCCGAGCTTATGCATGAACTAGAAGATAGTTTTCGTGGTCTCGAACAAGCATTGTCAACGGTGCAGCCAGATTTGAAAATATATCCTCGTGTTATGATGTGGTGTCAGGGACGCATCGAGGATTATGAACTGCATACTGGACAGCTTGCCGCATGGCTTGCATAAGCTTGCATAAGCATGAAATGAGTACGCTGATAAATTTGGAGGTCTTTTTATGAAATATCGATGTGAATTGGTCATAAACTTGCCTCGTGAGCAGGTGATTGCGTTGTTTGACAACACGGAAAATATGTACAAATGGCAGGGTGGCTTGCAAAGTTTTGCAGCGATTAGCGGCGAGCCAGGACAGCCAGGAGCTAAATCGCGGATGGTGTATGATATGAACGGCCGTTCCGTCACCATGATCGAAACCATCACCAAACGCAACTTGCCCGACGAATTTGTCAGCAATTACAAAGCCAAGGGCGTCATGAATTGGGTGCACAACTATTTTTATGAGGATGGTCCCGACAAAACGCGCTGGGTGATGGATTCTGAATTTAAATTTAGCGGTATGATGCGGATGTTGGGGGTGGTCATGCGCAGTTCATTTCCCAAACAGACGCAAGAGACGATGTCGCGGTTTAAGAAGTTTGCGGAGAGTGTGTAACTCCCTACGGGTCTGATTCTCTAGCCCTGAAAGGGCTTTCATCTCGAAGCCGGGGCGTTTACGCCTCTGCGAAGTTGGCAACTGCAAATGATCTGATGCAAAGTTGCAATTTAAAGCTGGATACGCTACCTTTTGCCCATGACTGGTGAAAAAATACGACAAACAAAACGGCCGTTATCCGCCGAGCTTCTCATGCCCGCAGGCTCGCTGCTCAAGCTGAAAACCGCGATACTGTACGGAGCCGATGCCATTTACATGGGCACCCCCGACATGTCGCTGCGCACCCAATCCGACTTTACGCTAGAAGATGTGGTGGCAGGCATCGCCTACGCGCACGAGCGCGGCAAAAAAGTGTACCTGACCCTCAACCTCTTTTCGCACAACAAAGACATCGAAAAGCTGCCCATTTTCCTGGAAACCATTCGCAAACTTCAGCCAGACGGCTTGATTATTGCCGATCCGGGCATTTTTCAATACGTACGCCAACATGCGCCTGAACTTGAATTACACATTTCCACCCAGGCCAACGTCTGTTCGTGGCTGTCGGTGCAGTTTTGGGAGTCGCAGGGGGCCAGTCTGGTGGTGATGGCGCGTGAAGTTACCTTTGCCGAAATGCAGGAAATCCGCGAAAAGTGTCCGGACATCAAGCTAGAAGCATTTATTCACGGCTCAATGTGTATGACTTATTCGGGTCGCTGCCTGCTTTCCAATTACCTGACCGAGCGCGGCGCGAATCAGGGCAATTGTGCCCATAGCTGCCGTTGGCATTACAAAGTCAAGCTGCAATTGAAAGATGGCACATCTCAGGAAGTTGAGCTAAACGACGACAATAAAGAGCTGTTTAACTGCTTG
>QQUD01000819.1 GCA_008501785.1 Chloroflexota bacterium | reverse complement strand
CGGTTGCGCCGGCTGCCACCTTTTTGCGAGCATCTGCACGCACAATGTCGAAGTTGCCCTCCTTCAGGGCCGCCAGCACTTTTTTGCGCCCGGTGGGATTGATGCGTTCACCGATAATGACGGTGGCGCTGTCACGATTGATTTTCACCTCTTTTGTTTTTGATGAAAGAACGGTTGTCAAAACTTCTGTCATAAAACACCTCGAATTGATTTACGATTTTTGATTGACGATTGACGATTGTTGTGTGTGTGATTGGATGTAATGTGTTAGCTGGCGAATTGTTGTTTTGTCTAGTGGTGGGGGACGGTGATTGGCGAGCAGTGTTTGCCAGCGCGTGTGGGCGCGTTGGGTGGCGGTTAAACGGCCGTTTTCCATCCACATTTTCATGCCACCCCGATCACACAATGCGGGGTGCCACGCGGCGGTGCGGAAATGTTTATAAGTGTGTGCTTCTTCGAGAAAATTGCCGTCTGAGCCTACATTGGCGATGACATCATAGGCGAGTGTTTCAGGTGAAACGCGGATGCCCCGATGATAGTGGCGTACAAGGCCACATATCTCATCGTCCATTACAAACTTTTCGTAGGAAAAGGCAAGGTAGGAGCTGAGAATACCGGCGGCGTGGAGGATGAGATCGTTGTGGCTGTTAACGGCCGTGAGCAAGCCCAACATCGACTCAAACCCTGCTTGTGCATCTGGACAGTTCGCATCTGTTACCCCGCCGCCGCCGCGACTGGGCAAGCCATAAAATCGAGCCAGCTGCGCCGATGCGGCCACAATCAATGCCATCTCTGGCCCGCCAATAGCTAAATTCCCTGTCCGCATGTCCATGATGGTTGAAGCTGCGCCATACATGACCGGCGTGCCTGGATTGATGAGTTGAGTCAGCACAATGCCCGCCAGAATTTCCGCATTTTGTTGCGCGATGACGCCAGCCAGCGTCATTGGACCAGTCGCGCCAGCCATCACCAATGAGGCGATAATCAGCGGCTGTCGCCATTGTGCATAAGTGATAAGTGCCTCACAGGTTTCCTGACCGTATTGCAAGGGGCTTATTGTGTCAATTAAGCCCAATGTTACCGGTTGTTCAGCCAGAAAATTCGGTGGTTGATCAAATAAAATCGACGCCATTTCCATTGTGTGGGTGGCACCGTTGGTGCCGGCTGCGCTGCCCATAAACGGTTTGTCTGAATAAACCATGCCGTGATGGAGCATATGCAGATGGGCGTTTGCTGGGCACACATCCCCTGGTTGCACCAGCAAATGACCGCTGATGTCTTGATTGGGTAAGGCATCGGCCAGTCGGATTAAGTTTTCGTAATCTTGGAGAGTGGGTTGGCGGCTGCCGTTTTCATCTAAGATGAAGGGAGCGCCATATCCGGGCACAAAAATTGGCTCCCCCTGCCCCACTGTGACGCTTTTGGCGGGATTTCGGGCGCGAATTTTAAACTGCTTGGGTGCAAGAGCAACGGCGTCCATGACTTGGGATTCGGTGAGGTGGATGGAACGGCCGTTAACTTTCACCCCATGCTGCCGAAACAGATCCAAGGCTGCATCAGCATGGAAAATCACACCAACATTGGCTAAAAGCTGCATGCTGGCATCGTGAATTTGTTCTAATTCATCAGTGGTCAGAAATTCGCAGGTCGTGTGTAACATCGAACGCAGATGCCTCCACTTCACAACATACAAAAAATAATCCCATCCAGAGAGAATGACGAAAGCCTTTTACAGCGATTCGTTTTGGGTTCAGATATATTTCTGATATATCAGATGTTATAACCCCATGAAAAAAAGCGTAACAGTGCAAAATTCCACAATTATTAGGGACAAATGTCACTATCACGACTGATATTCCTCTAATATATTTACTTAGTGGGAAAGCAATATCCAAAAATTGAACCCCGTATCACCTGGTTCCCAATGAATAATAAAATATATGTTTTAGGAGGAGTGCCCCAATGCCACTTTTTTCACCACCTCGTTATCAACCCCCATTTTCGCCTGTACAGCGTGAATCGGTTTCTATGCGTGTGTTTACGGCCGTTGAGAAAGCAATCAAGGGTGCATTGTTCGGTTGTCGCATGTGCGGCAACTGTATTTTGCAAGAAACCGCTTTTGTTTGCTCAATGACCTGCCCGAAGGGTTTACGCAATGGTTTGTGTGGTGGTGCCACACCCGAACAGTGCGAAGTTGATCCATCACGCCCCTGTACCTGGTACAAAATATATGAACGTGCTGAAAAGATGGATCGTCTTGACAAACTGCTGGAAATCAATGCACCAATTGATGGCGCACAAGCCGGACGGGAAACATGGCTGCACATGATTGATTTTTGGCGAAAACATGAAGAAAGTCCGCGCCTCATCGAACTTGTAACGGATCGCGAGAAGTTTACCAAAGAATGGGAGCGCGTTTTTTATGATTTGCGGCAACCGTCCTGGTGGCAAGGGGATGCAGAGTATCATCCGCCGACCTATGTTGAACCCATTTCACTTTTAGAAGCGAATTTACGAACGGGCGATTTTGTGACAACGGCCGAAATTGCTCCACCACTCGGGGCATCTGGCAATATTATTCTCAAAAAGGCTGGTTGGTTAAAGGGGTATGTGGCGGCTGCCAACTTTACGGACAATGCATCCGCATCTGCCCGCATGAACAGCATGGCTTCTAGCAGAATATGCCTGGACGCCGGATTAGAGCCAGTAATGCAGCTACAAGCCAGGGATCGCAGCCGGGTGATTATTGAAGCAGATGTGATGGGAGCCGCAGGCTTAGGTATTCGCAACATTCTCTGCCTCAGTGGTGATCATCATCGATTTGGACCAACCCCGATGGTGAAGCCGGATCAATTTGATATGGATGCGGTGCAGGTACTGTGGATGCTGCGCCGGATGCGAGATGAGGGGATTTATTTAGACGGCCGTCCGATCAAACGACGTCCCGCATGGTTCTTGGGTGCTGCTGGTTCGCCATTTGGTGCGCCACCGAAATATGAAGCGATTCGGGCCGAGAAGAAGATTAATGCCGGGGCACAATTTATCCAGACGCAGCCGGTGTTTGATTATGATGGGTTTGTCGACTGGCTCGAAGCATTAGACAAACGCAACTTACTCGACAAAGCATACATCCTGCCCGGCTTGATTCCGCTGAAGAGCAAAAATGCGGCGCACTTTATGGCCAATGATGTTCCTGGCGTGTCTATTCCACCAGAAATCGTGAGTCGAATGGACAATGCTGGAGGCAAAGAAGGCCAGCAGGAAGAAGGCATTGCTATCGCTCTGGAAATGATTGAAAAGCTGAAAAACACCCCTGGCGTTAACGGGATGCATGTGATGGCTGTCCATTGGGAAGCCATCGTGCCACGCCTTTTAGAGTCAGCAGATGTACCCAAACCGAAGTTCTTGGAGTGGCCGCTGCTGGTTAAGGCTAATGGTGTAGAAAAGCCAATGGTCAAATCTCCATTGACATAATCTGATTTTGTTCGCTATCATTTTTGGTGGCAACAACGGATAGAGAAAACAGCGGATGAAGATGAGGAACAGGTTTTCGTTCCACTTCTTCATCCGTTGTTGCTTTTTTAGCCTGACTCAACGCGCTGCACGATGGCGCGTAATTGTTGTTTAACTGCATCTGGCAATGGTTCCGGCTGGTGGTTTTTCAAAATGTTTTCCACCTGTTCTGAAGCTCGTTCAGCTAATGACTTGCCACCATCTGCGAACCATCCTTCAAAATTGTTGCGATCAAAGAGTGTGGGATACCAGCGTTCCTTGAAATGATTATATGTGTGATCACATTCTAGGAAGTTGCCATCAGGACCAATCTCGTCAATCAAATCTAGTGGAACCGTTTCGGAGCTGATTTCAGGGCTGACCATGTAATGATTGAGCCAGCTTAAAATCTCGTTGCAGATCGCTAATTGCGCAATCGACCCACACAAGCCCGATTCCAGATACCCCAAGTCGTGAATGATGTTGGCTCCACAGAGCGCTGCATTCATCAATGTCAAGGCGGCTTCGATGCCCGCTTGCTGATCAACTAGCTTGGATTCGCTACAGCCAGCCAGTCCAAACATAGGCAACCCTAAGTAGTGTACAAAATCTGCGGCTAGTGCTCGTTTGTCTGGATCGGCATAAGGCTGCACGGTCGTACGCATGTCGAGCATGTTGCCCCCCCACCCAGGCAAGATGATGGGTGTGCCTTCCCGCTTCAATTGGGAAAGCACAACGCCAACTAATGCGCCAGCTTGTGACACAGCTAAAGCACCTGCTGGTGTAACGGGTGCAGTTACGCCGCCTTGGGTTGATGGGATGTAAGCGGCCGGGAGTCCTTTTTCGGACAGATACAGGAGTTTTTTGAGTGCGTCTTCATTGTGAATCAGGCCTGTAGTGACGTTGATGTAGCAGCTAATGGTTGGTTTTTGTCGCAGCGCATCAGCACTACCGACAACGGCCTCTGCCATTTCTACAGCATCGACACAGCCGGAAAATTCATTGGTGACAAACATGATGGGTTTGGTGCTGTGAGAGAGCATGGCTTCCATTTGGTAGCGATCAACGGCCGTTTGTGCTACATCACGTGGCAAGAACATGCACATCAGGAAATCAATGTGCGGCAGTGCGTCGGCAACGGTGACAGCGTTGATCACGTCTTGCAAAACGGCCGTTCTCCGCTCCCCGGTCCCATGATCGATAATGCTCAAACAATCAGAGCCAGGACCATAAAATGTTCGATACCCTTCTACCGGCATGACCCGCTTGCCATGACGATCATATAGCGTGACCCGTTTGGGTGCAGTCGTTAACGCCTTTTCCACCATGCCATGTGGAATACGTACACGATTGCCATCAGTAGGTTTGATACCTGCCTTTTGCAACAAATCTAATGCATCTTGTGAAAACAGACGCACCCCTGTATTTTCTAGAATTTCCAAACAGGACCAATAAAGTTGTTGACATTGTTGGGATGATAATCGACGAAATTGCACACTTTGATTCGTGGCTTGATTACTGCGTAAGCCTATCATTTTGCCCTCCGCTTTCATGACAAAACTTATACCAACCGTTATAATATATTTTTGATATATCACGCTTTATATGTTATTCAAGTAAAGGAACAAAAGTGTAAAACGCCATTCCTATTGAGGACAAATGTCATGATCGAATCATGACGCATCGCAATTTACCCAGTGGTGGCCGCATGAGAAAAGGGGAAGACCTATCTTGTTTGCTGATCGGCTAAATTTAAATTCGTTCAAGAAAATTTGTAAAGTTACGGTATAATAGATGATGTGACCCATTTGGCTTGAAAGCAAAGTCATGTTATAAAGAATATGGGTAACGAGAAAACCATCCGAGCAATGCACCCAGTCATTTATTAAATCCCCAGATACCATTAGCCTTTTCAGGATTGCTGGTATCCAGCCTCAAAAAACTAGATTTGTATGTGTTTTTGCGAATTATTTTTCATCGGGCTATTAGGTACCCCCCACATGCTGTTGCATGTTTGCAATATTCCCTTTTGTTTAACAATCAATTGGTAAAGGAGGTGATCCCAATAGGACAGACAAAATATCTCAGATTTTCCAGGTATATTATTGATATATCAGTGCGTTAGTAATTGGAGGAGACGAATGAAAAAGCCACAGGTTAACAAAAAACACTTAGAATCGGTTCACCCTTACATTCCCGTAGCCTATGAAAAATTAGAACAAGGACGTATCAGTCGTCGCGAATTTTTGCGTATTTCTACACTACTTGGATTATCCGCTGGTGTGGCCACGTTTGCTGCTGCTTGCGGCGGTGGTGGTGCAGCGGAACCGGAAGCCAGTACCAGTACAGGTGCGGCTGGTGACGTTCAACGTGGTGGCACGTTGACGAAATCGATGCAGTTGCAATTGCTTGATCATCCGGCACGGCTGTCTTGGGTTGAAGGTGCAAATATTGTGCGGCAGACGAATGAATATCTGACTGAAACTGGCTCGGATAACATAACACGGCCGTATTTGCTCGACCGCTGGGAAGCCAGTGATGATGTCAAGACATGGGATCTGTACCTTAAAGAAGGGGTTAAATTCAACAATGGTGACGATCTGACTGCTGACGATGTCATGTTCACCATGAGCCAATGGCTTGATGAAAGTATTGGATCTTCTATGTTGGGGCTACTCTCCTATTTGGGTGGCATGCAAAATGTGGAAAAGGTTGACGATTTCCATATCCGTCTCAATCTGGAATCGGCAAACATTGGCGTTCCAGAAAACCTTTTCCACTATCCTGCCGTTATTCTACATCGCAACTTTGAAGGCGATATTGTGAAACAACCAATCGGCACCGGTGCATTCACTCTCGAAGAATACGCGGAAGGTGAACGTGCTGTTCTCAAGGCACGAACTGATTACTGGCGCAATGGCGCTGATGGCAGCCCGCTGCCCTATCTGGATGAAATTATCTACGTTTCAACCGACAAAGATGCTGGTGTAGCTGCATTGCAATCTGGGCAGGTTGATTCGCTCTATGATCCACGTCCAAGCGACTGGCAGGCATTGAAAGATGTTCCTGGTTTGGCAACATACCCTGCTAGTACGGCACAATGTTTGCTGATGCGTGTGCGCGTTGATTTAGAGCCTTGGGATGATAATCGTGTGCGTACTGCGCTGAAGATGTCTCAGGATCGTGCCAAGAATTTGCAGTTAGCCTATTTTGGCGAAGGCGATCTTTCTATTGATGCACATGTGGCTCCGATTCATCCTGAATATGCTGAGAAACCCATTCCCGAATATGATCCGGAAGGGGCGAAAGCGTTGCTGGAAGAATATGCTGCTGAAAAAGGGATTGAACTACCTTTGAAAGTGACGTTGGCGACCAAGAACGATCAGAATGAGCCAGAGTTAGCCCAGTCCATTAAGGAAACGGCCGCAGCTGCCGGTTTCGACATCACGCTAGACATCACCGAACCGGGTGGCTACTGGGATCGCTGGACAGAAGTTGATCTAGGCATCACATCTTGGACACATCGTCCGATTGGTGTCATGGTGCTGCCGCTGGCATATACCGAAGAGGCCATCGGCGCATGGAATGAAACACGTTGGACAGATGATGAATTTGAGACCTTGCTGCGTCAAGCGGAAGGTACCCTCGATGTCGAAGCCCGTCGTGCGATCATGAGCGATATTGAAGACATTATGCAAGAACGTGGTCCTGTTATGAATAGTTTCTGGAAGAAGGTGTGGAATATAACCCATGAGAAATTCCAGGGCATGCAGGGGCATCCGACTGCTTACGATTTACTCTACGAAGTGTGGATAGACCAGAGTAAAGCATAAGTTTGCTTTTTCAGTTACTTTGTCATTATGACTGGGAACTGATAGTTAATTGATATGAGGCCAAAAGCCGGGTTTTGTCAGCGTTTGGCAGTACCCGGTTTTTGGCAATGATAACCTCCCGGAGGTTCATTTGTGGATAACTGTTTTCATCAGCCTAACCTCCGGGAGGATAAGCAGTTACCAAAGGGGAAAAGTTTATGACCCGATTTCTAATCCGAAGCGCTTTTTCCGCCATTATTACGATGCTCCTTGTTTCGGCAGCTCTTTTTATGCTGGTTGAAGTGGGGAGTGGGGATATTACCGTTAAAATTTTAGGCGTGTTTTCGACGCCGGAGCAGCGCGATTCGTACCGGAGGCAGTTGGGGCTAGATGCTTCCCCACAACAGCGTTACGTAGATTGGCTTGTGGGCAGTGACCTGCGTGCTCAATCTGCAGTGGGCCATGATCTGGTCGCGGTTTCTAGCGAAGCGACAGGTGAGACGGAATGGTGGGCGGACACACCAAGTGGATTGCTGCGCTGGGTGGTTGAAGATGGTGTGCTGTATGAATTGCAACGGCAAGCTGATGGTTCGTCTGTTCAAGTGGAAAGCAGCGCCGATGTCTGGCAAACTGATGAGTTGGGTAACGAAACCTTTTGGGGTGTCGATACGAACAACAATGCGGTGCGCTGGGTGCAAGGGTCTGGTGAAACTGTCTATGTGCTGACGAAGGCTGGCCTGCGTGAAGAGGCTGGTGACGGTCCGGTGCAGTATATTCCGCTGAAAAAAGGGATGCTGCGTGGTGATCCAGGTGAATCGTTGCAAACGGGACGACCTGTGGCACTGACGCTGCTGCCAAGGTTGCGGAATACGGCCGTTCTCGCCGCCGCCGCGTTTGCGATTATTATGCCGTTAGCATTGTTCTTTGGCATTGTAGCCGGTATCAATGAAGGGAAGTTCATTGATCGATTTATTTCAATTACCAGCCTGGGTGCAACGGCAACGCCTGAATTTGTGACCGGCATCTTTTTGATCCTCATTTTGGGTATCTGGTTGAAAGTTGTGCCTGCGGTGGCGATTTTTACGAGCGCCGATGCGATTTTTGAAGACCCTAGTTTGCTGGTGCTGCCGGTGTTGACGTTAACGGCCGTTGAGCTTGGCTATGTGGCTCGCATGACCCGGGCCAGCATGGTCGAAGTGATGGACGCTCCCTACATTCGTACGGCTACCATCAAAGGGATGCCTAAAATGCGGATTGTGATGCGGCACGCTCTTAGAAACGCATTGCTGGCTCCTATCACCATCATCATGCTTCACGTCAATTGGCTGGTGGGTGGTGTGGTTGTTGTTGAAGTTATTTTTGGCTTCCCTGGATTGGGTAAGTATATCTATGACGCGGCCATTTTTGGGGATTTCAATGCGGTTGAAGCGGCCGCTATGATTACTGTCATTATCGCCGTTGCTACCCGACTGCTGGGTGATCTGGCTTATACATTTCTGAATCCACGCATTCGGTATTCGTAAAGGGGTTGACTTATGGCTATTGCTGAACCACAAAACACGTTAGAACAAATGCCTGCAACGAAACGGCCGTCTCGCTGGAAAAAAATTAGAGATAACCTTTCCATTGTCTTTGAATCGCGGGTGGCGACCTTTGGCATGTCATTGGTGCTGTTTTGGGTAATTCTGGGCTTTGTTTCGCTCTTTTGGACTCCCTACCCACCCAATTCCAGCCTGTTTATTCAAAATTTGCCTCCCTTCTCCTCAAATGAGCTGGGCGGTATCAATGTGCTTGGCACAGATAATCTGGGTCGTGATTTGCTTTCACGGCTAATGACCGGCACGCAGGTTATTTTGTTGAAAACACGGCTGCCAGAAGCAACAGGCTCACAATACATGACTGCACTCACCAGCATTGCTGTTTTGGTTAGTTTGACATCCTTTTTCGGGGTGTTGAGTGCAGCGAATGGTAAAAGAGCCAGACGCAACATTTTACTGTTGGTCGTTGGTTGGTTCGTCGTTAGTGTCATTCTTTTCTTTATCTTGCGCAGCATTCTTCCTGGTTGGGTTCCGTTTGTGGGAACCTTCGGTGTGATTTTTCTAGCATATTTTGTTTATGGCTGGATGAAGGCAAATGCGCTTGATGTGATGAATACGATGAAGGTGTGGTCGATAAGTTTGGTGTTGGCTGTCATCTTTTGGCTGGTATCGCTGCCTTTACAAAGTGTAGTTGTCCCTGGAATTTCGATTCCGATTGGTGTTGCGATTTGGGGGGTGATTGGCTCACTTATTGTTGGCTCGTTTTTGGGGCTTAATGCAGCGTATCGCGGTGGCGGTTGGGATCAGGCTATCATGCAACTATTAGATGCTTTAATTGCCTTCCCTGTCATTGTTCTTTACCTGGTTGTGATTGCGGCATTGGGGCAGGGTGACCTGGTTGTGATTCTGGCGATAACGATTACCGGAGCGCCTGGTGTGGCCCGATTGGTACGTGGGTTGGGATTGGATATCAAAACACGTGATTATATCCGTGCGGCCGAGACGCGAGGCGAAAATGTGCAATACATCATGTTCCGCGAAATTTTGCCAAATGCGCGGGGTCCTATTTTGGTCGATGCGATGCTGCGGGTTGGGTATGCCATATTTGCGATTGGTACACTCGGCTTTTTGGGTATTGGACTGCCACCGCCTGACCCAGATTGGGGCAATATGGTGAACGACGCACGGCAATTTATTTTTACCAATCAATGGGCAGTCATCTGGCCCGCGGTGGCGATTGCGTCGCTGGTCGTTGGGCTAAATTTCTTTGCCGATGGTTTACGGGAAGAGTTGACACGGTATCAAAAATAAGTAGGGCGATTTGGCAAATCGCTTTACATTTGAAGAGGAGAACCAATGGCAATATCAAGTAAATCGAAAGGTGCTCCAATCCTGAAGGTAGACAATCTGGCGGTTGCCTACAAAGTGCGAAATGGGGAAATTGAGGCTGTCCAAAATGTTTCCTTCGATATCCATCGCGGGGAGACATTGGGAATTGTTGGTGAATCAGGCTGTGGTAAAAGTACGGTTGCCTGGGGCATTGTCAATTTCTTAGGGTCGAATGGATATGTAAAACGGGGCAGCATTAAATTTCAGGGTCAGGATTTAGTGGGTAAGACGGGGGAAGAGCTGCGGCGGCTGCGCGGGGATCAAATTGCGATGGTGTATCAAGACCCAATGCAGGCGCTGAATCCATCCATGCGTTTAGGTGATCAGATGAAAGAAGTGCTGACGGTTCACCGAGACATGGAGGAAGATGAAGCGGCAAAGTGGTGTGTAGATATGTTGGAAAGGGTGTATATGCCTGATGCGGCCAATGTGATGAACCGGTATCCACATCAAATATCGGGCGGGCAGCAGCAGCGGGTGGTAATTGCGATGGCGCTGCTTACGAATCCGGCGCTGCTGATTATGGATGAGCCGACGACGGCTTTGGATGTGACGGTGGAAGCGGCCGTTTTAGACCTGATTGGCGACCTGCGCAAAAATTTTGACACGGCTATCATGTACATCACCCATAATTTGGGCGTTGTGGCGCGTGTGTGTACGCAGGTTGGCGTCATGTATGCGGGTGAAATGGTTGAACGGGGTACGGTGCGAGACATTTATGCCGAACCGCAGCATCCGTACACACAAGGGTTAATCCGGTGTGTGCCCAAGTTAGGTGCAGATAAAGCTGGCAGCATTTTGTATCCGATACCGGGCAGAGTGCCGCCACCAAACAATCGGCCAACTGGCTGTATTTTTGGACCTCGCTGTGATTATGTGCAAGATAAATGTCGGGCAGAACGGCCCCCGTTGCGTGAGCTTCCCAATGGTGTTTCGGTACGCTGCCACTTTGCTGAAGAGATCAACCCAGATGAGTGGAAACCATCTGATGATATGGAGCTGCCGGTATTGGCAGCCGAATCGGGAAATGGGGAAGTTATTCTCGAAGTGAAGGACCTGAAAAAATATTACGAAGTGCCCGGCAGTACACTGCGTGATATTGTTGGATTGGGTGAACCCAGATATGTGAAAGCTGTTGAAAATGCCAGTTTTAACGTGATCAAGGGTAAAACACTTGGCGTGGTTGGCGAGTCTGGCTGTGGCAAAAGCACCTTAATCAAAACGATCATTGGGCTGGAAGACAGTACTTCTGGCGATGCTACTTTTATGGGGTTTGACATCACGGATGACATTTCGACACGTGATGAAACGCTGATTCAAGAATTGCAGATGGTCTTCCAAAACCCAGATTCAACCATGAACCCATCGTACACAGTGGGACAGCAAATTGGGCGGCCAATGGAGCGGTTTGGCACGGTTCCTAAGGGTGAAATTCGTGATGAAGTGGTGAAGCTGCTGCAGGCGATGCGGCTGGGAGCGAATTACTTTGATCGACTGCCGAATCAGTTAAGCGGTGGTGAAAAGCAGCGAATCGGTATTGCCCGTGCGTTGGCCAGCCGCCCCGATTTGGTATTGTGCGATGAGCCGGTGAGCGCACTGGATGTGTCGGTGCAGGCGGCGATTTTGAACCTGCTGCTGGAAGTGCAGAGTGAGTTTAACACGACGCTGATTTTTATTGCACATGATTTGAGTGTGGTGCGGTTTTTCTCGGATTATGTGGCGGTGATGTATTTGGGGCAGATTATGGAGATTGGCCCGGCGGATGCGATTTATGCACCACCGTATCATCCGTATTCAGAGGCGTTGTTATCGGCCGTTCCCATTCCAGACCCAAGTGTGCGTCAAAAGCGGATTCGGTTGGAAGGCGCTGTACCGAGTGCGATGAAGCCACCGGGTGGCTGCCGTTTCCACACACGATGCCCGCGCCGCAGCTTGTTACCAGATGGCGGGAAAATTTGTGAAGAACATCTTCCCCCTTGGCGCGAAATGGAAAACGGACATCGTATCTTTTGTCATATTGAGACAGAAACATTGAAGACCTTTGATCCGGTCATTTCTCAATGATAGACGATTCATAATTGATTGAATCGTCTACCAAAAACACGAGGCGACAAAATGTTAGTAAAAGATATTATGACACGGCATCCTATTTTGATTTCTGGGTCAACTGCTGCCCATGAAGCGCAGAGGATTATGTCTGAAAATGGCATTCGACATTTGCCAGTGGTTGGGGATGGTAAGCGTTTGCAGGGATTAATCACGGCGCAATCATTGAAGCTGGACCCAGAGACGATGGGAAGTCTCAATGTTTGGGAAATTACCCGCTATTTGTCAAACTTGCTTGTGAAAAATGTGATGGTTAAGGTGGATAAAGTCTATACAATCTCACCTGATAAAACAACGGAACGGGCGGCTCGGATCATGATTGACCAAAAGGTTGGCTGTCTGCCAGTTGTTGAAAATGGCAATGTTGTTGTGGGAATATTGAGCAAAGTGGATTTGCTTGTGGCATTTCAAGAGATGTTGGCATTGCCTTCTGATGGGGTACGCATTACGGTGAGAATGCCGAATACAAAAGGTCAATTTGCCAAGCTGGTCACTGTGTTAGGCGATCATGATATTGGCGTGATGGGGATTGGTACGTATCCAACGCCGCGTCAGGAAGAATTTTACGACGCGGTTCTGAAGATTCGTAATGTGCCGCTGGAAAGAGTGAGAGAGATTTTTAGCCAAATTGATGGTTGGGAAGTGATTGATATTCGGGATGTTGTTTAGCGGTTTACGGCCGTTATCCTTGTCACATAAACTCTCTGCCCTGCCGGTGTTGTGCAGAGCAGCACATTGACTGTGCGTTTCACTCGAAGCTGTGAAGTTTGACCATCGAGTTGAATGCAATCGCCGTTGGCACGGGCTTCGGCACCGAGGTTGAAGGTGGTAGAATACCATTGGTAAACGGTCGTAAAGTTATCCCGAACTAAATACGAATCATCCCATCGATATTCATAGGGTAGCCCACTGTAATTGCTGTGGCTGGATACGGATGTTGCACCGGGATACAGCGCCTGATCTCGATCATTGTTCAAGATAGTGAGGAGCAAAAAAGCAGCGATGAAGAAAAAGAAGAACATGACAGTACCGCATCCGAGCAGGATTTTAGCATTGTAATTGCGTAATTTTGTTTTTCGATCTGACTTGACCATGAATTTGCTTCCTCAAATTGTTGATCTTTACGTAGAACCTGCGCTTTCAAGTAGCGGTGATGGGCTGTTGGTTGGGCTGAAGCTGGAAAACGGCCGTATTTACTGGGGTGACTGCGCTTTATCTCTCGATGCCCAATCCATCATTTCCCAAATTCAGCCAATTTTAGGTGGGCAGCCCCTTTCCTCATTTCAAGAGCTAATTGCTCAACTAGACAACTTTCATGAAGAAGTGCGCGTTACCCGTATTATCCAATCTGAACCAGAAACGTCTGCAAGCGCGGGTACGTTTTCCAGACGCAAATTGATTTCCGGTTTTTTGGCAGACGATAAGGCGCAGGCGCAGCCAGTGGAGGTGGTAGAAAAACGGCCGTTACCTGCCCCACTCCGCTTTGCTATCAGTCAAGCCTTGTTTTCTGCTGCTGCTGTTGAATCAAATCAATCGTTGTTGTCGTTGTTGGTCGATTTGTATGGAGCTGTCGCTGCAAGTGGGAAAATTTCACTGCATGTCGAAGCAAATGAAGCCAACATGGCTGTTGTGCGCTCGATATTGCCCGCACAAGTCGCATCTTTAGGTTATAACACAGGTTCAACAAACCACAAGGCGACGTTGGGTGCGAATGCAGAGCGGCTGCAAGCGCATGTGCGGCAGGTAAAGGCGTGGATTGAATCGGTTGCTCCTGAAGCAGCGCCTGCCATTCATTTGAATATTCAGGGCGGCTTTGCCGAGCTATATGAAAACAACGAAGGGAAAATTTTGGGAGCGCTCTACGGGTTGGAGCAAGCGGTGAAGCCGTATGCGTTGGTGATGGAGAAT
>QQUD01001103.1 GCA_008501785.1 Chloroflexota bacterium | reverse complement strand
CGATTACGAAGAACAGCCGGTCATTGTTCACCTTGGGTAATCAGTTCTAAGATGGTTGGCAGGTCGAGGTCTGTATTGACGGTACGTGGTTCACTCGTCGATTTAATTTCGAGCCGCTTGTCTTGAATGATGACGATTTTGCCGGTTAATTTGCTAATTAGCTCGGTCATAGCACCGAGTCCCTGTTCCTCACGGGACATTTCTGCCAGTTTGCGGTATAGCTGCATGCCTCGTTCAGCCGTGGCAAATTGTCTGTCTACCAATAAGGTGGCAATCCCTCGATGAATTTCACGGACAGATAGGTCAGGTGGGAGGATGAGCAGGGAGGTTGAAAGCTCTGTCAATAGATCTGCAAACTTGTCTGATATAGGCTCAAATAGGATGATTCCTGAAATTCCAAAGTCTGTCAGGTTCTGTAGTTTTGATTGTAGATTTTGCTCGGATAGTTGCTGTTGAAGATGTGGTGGAACCAGTACCAGGTCGCCTGTATGTACCTGTGTTGCTAGATCGTTCCAGGAGGTAAGAAGGGCAACCCAGCGCACGGTGCGTCGGGCTTGAGATGCGCCAGCTAAAACGGCCGTTTTCACCGGTAGTGCCAGCCGTAACACATCACTAATCGTGATTTCGTGTGGATTTGAATGATTCGTCATAAGTTTTTATTATCTACGAGCTGTTCTCCACTGGCAAACGAATAATAAAAGTTGTGCCATCACCCGGCGCACTGACCACATTAATTTCACCGCCGTGTTGTTCAATAATGCGGTGACAGGTTGCCAACCCTAACCCTGTGCCTTTGCCTGGGTCTTTTGTTGTATAGAACGGTTCAAAGATATGCGCTTGTTCAGCTTTTGTCATGCCCTTACCATTATCACGGATGAGTACCTGGACATGATCTTTATCGGTCCCCATTCGTGTTGTAATTTCAACTTCTCGATTGTCTGGTCTATGTTCTACGGCATCACGTGCATTCACAATCAGATTGAGCCAGACGCTTTTCATATGTTCCCAACTGGCTACAATCTTTGGCAGATTATAATCCATATTGAGAATAAGTTTAGAATTTGCTTGATATAACTGGTATTGAACCAGGTCTAATGCCTTTTGGATAGAGTTGTTAATGTCAGATGGTTGAAAGGCGTATTGCTCTTGTCGGGCAAAATCAAGTAAGCCTCTGACAACCCGTGCGGCTTGTTCACCGGCACGAGAAATGAGATCGACAGATTCGTAGTTTTCGTCTTCGGGCGGAATCATCAATTTTAGGATTTGGGCGTTGCCGTTAACGGCCGTTAACGGATTATTGATCTCATGTGCCACACCAGCCGCCAATTGCCCAATCGCCGCCAATTTGCCTGCCTGTAACAGCGAGCTTTCCAGCCTGCGCTCTTCAGTACGGTCTTGCCACAAAATGACGGCGCGTGCTGAATCCGTTTGTTTGCTCGGAATTGGATAGGCGCTGACGTCCCATTCTCGCGGCAAATGGTCGGCCTCAACCCAACTGTTCGTCCACACCTTTGCTTGGCGTGTTTCTAGGGTAAGGGCCACACCACAATGTTCACACGGCGATTCTCGATTGAAAAATGCCTTGTAACACAAGGGTCCAACCAGGTTGTCTGGGGTGGTATTTAATTCATCTGCTTTGCTTTGATTAACGGTGACCAGTTCCCAGTTGTTGTTAATCGTATAAATGGGATGCGGAATCCCGTTAATGAGTGCTTGTAATGTATTTCGATTTTCTAATAATTCTTGTTGGCGTTGCCTAATTTTTTGGAACAGCCATGAATTTTCGATGGCTTCGCTGATGGAGCTAGTTAAGGACGCAAAAAGGTCCAAATCAAAGTCGCTAAAATTGTCTGAGCGTTTGTTGTAAGCCGCCAGGACCCCTACTGGTCTGCCACGGACGATGAGCGGTGCCACTATCATGTTGTGAATGGGCTGCTGCCAGGGGATGTCTGTGTTTGGGGAGAAACGGCCGTCTTCTTCCAGTTGATTGACAATTTGATTGACAATGGTTGCTTTCAGTTCTGTCAGGACAGTGCCTAAAATGCCTTGCCCCGCGTTAACAATAGGGTACTCTGTTGCATCGGGATTGTGCTGTGTGGGATGAACTGCTTTGTAGCGCAGCTTGCCCCCTTCGAGAATGAGGGCTGCGGCAAGTTCTGTGTCGAGTAGGGAGTCGATGCCGGAAACGGCCGTTGCCAACACTTCAGACTGCTCTAGCTTCGCCGCCACCTGCTGACCGATTTCATTCAATGCCGCCAATTGCTGGCTCTGCCGTTGTAGCTGCTTTTCCAATGCCAGCGTGCGTAAAATCGTTTTAACACGAGCCAATAATTCTTGTGGGCTGTATGGCTTCGTCACATAATCGTCAGCTCCGGCTGAAAGGGCTTCCACCTTTTCCTGGCTGCCAGCAGCAGCAGTGAGCAGCACAACCCGCGTATATTGCAAATCAGGATGTTTGCGAATCCAGTTGAGTACTTCCAGGCCGGACATGTTTGGCATGCGCATATCCAACAAAACCAGATGAATTTCTTCCTCAACCCCAACCGTTGATCCCAGAACATCAATCGCTTTTTGTCCATCGTTTGCCAAAGAAATTGTAAACCCTTCTTTTTTGGCAAGGTACTCTGCCAGCGATTCGGCGATCTCTGGCTCATCATCAACGATCAGAAGATGAGCCGGTTTACCTTTATGCAATGTTTCCGGCTTGGGAATCTTTTTAGGGGCTGTAGATATGCGAGTTAGCGTCATGATTCATGTGCTGAATACCATCAATTACTGATGGTATTCAGAGCATAGTTCAGCATTAGACAAATCATCTTTACAGTTTTAGTCTAAGAGGGCGACCACAAGGGTCTGCCCCTACAAGTGGCCGAATCGTAGGGGCGACCCTTGTGGTCGCCCAAAATGTGTAAAGATCATCCATTTAATTTTGATCCATGCTGTATTCAGCAACTGCTAGTCAGTTGGATGATTCGGTGCGGTTGAAAAGGTGTAACCATGTCCTTGAATCGTGCGAATATATACCGGTTGACTTGGGCTTGGCTCGATTTTTTCCCGCAAATTTTTAATATGAGCGCGTACCAGTTCTGGGCTACCCGTGTCGCGTGGATAATCCCAAACATCTTGCAGCAGTTGTTGGCTGTTAAAAACCTGATCTGCATTGCTCATCAAATGGTATATCAGATCAAATTGCACATTCGTAAGCAGGGAGGTGCCTTCAGGCGTTGTCACTTTAAAGCTGCGACAATCTAGCACTACATTGCCCGCAACAACTTCTGTGGGTTTTTCCTGTTCCGTTGAAGGGGGAACAACACGTCTCAAAATTGCTTTAACACGCAGTTGCAACTCTTCCATGTTGAAAGGTTTGCTCAAATAATCGTCTGCACCTGCACGGAACCCTTCAATTTTGTCTTCATCTTTGGCTTTGGCTGTCAGGAAAAGCACCGGCAGCTCTTTCAGCAACGGATCCCCACGAATCTGCCGGCAAACTTGATACCCATCTGCACCGGGCATCATGATATCTAATATAAAAAGATCGGGACGGTGACGGCGAGCAAGCTGCAAACCTTCTGTGCCACTATTGGCAACCATGACTTGATAGCCATAGATTTTTAAGGCTCGTTGTAACGTTCTCGAAACAAGCTCGTCATCATCTATCAC
>QQUD01001030.1 GCA_008501785.1 Chloroflexota bacterium | reverse complement strand
CAGACGGCAACAATATCCGTCAACTTACAAATACGGGTAAACGTGTACGTCATCCCACGTGGTCACCCGATGGCAGCCGCATCGCTTTTTCTGGCGGTGATTTCATCATGCCATCTCTTTTTGTTGTGAATGTGGCCACGGGCGATTTGAGTCAACTAACCGATGCAACAACGGCTGACTTGTTGCCTGCGTGGTCACCAAACGGCCGTTTCATCACCTTCGAACGCACATTTCCCCAAAATGTCACACCTCCCACAGAGGCCGAACCAGGCATCCACCTGCTCGACATTGACAATGGCACCCTGTTCACCCCATCCCAGTTGCAGCCAATCGAACCCCAACCACAAAATTTCCATCAACCCCAATGGATACCTGAACAACCAGCCACGCTTTCCCTGCTGCAAGAACATCAAACTGGTACAGTTTTACGTTTATTTGAATTGAATGATGAAAAAATGGAATTGTCCGCGCTGCCCATACGAATCAGAAACATTGTCGATTATGCTTGGACACCTAACGGCACGCTGCTTGGCACCTTCAATCGCGGCGAATTCACCGATTTAGCCATGCTACACATCAACCTAAACACAGACGGCACCTACAATTTCGACCCAAATGATGAAACGGCCGTTTCCCTCACCACCGACGACTACATCGAAAGCAACCCAAATTGGAAAAAGTAGAGGCATGATGCATCATGCCTCTACTTTTATTTCAACCTAAACGTCACCACCCGATTCCCATTCCGATCCATCACCAGCAGCTGGTTTTGGGTCGTAACCAGCATATCAAAGGCCACGCCGCTAAAGGGGATAGTGTCCAGATAACGGCCGTTTTCATCAAACACCAAAATACCGTTAAAATCATTTGCATAAACGCGCCCCCGTCCATCCACTGCAATCGCCGTTGGTGATGTCATAAACTGGTCTACGCCATCCCCTTTACTGCCGATGCGGGTGATAAAACGGCCGTTTGCATCCAGCTTATAAATCGTCTCCGACCCCAACACATAAATATTACCCAAACCATCAACCGCCACATCTTCCTGCGTTGTCTTAAAATCAGGAATCTCAGCAAACGCATCCACCAAATCGAGCGTTACCTCTCCCTGCGCATCTAACCGCAGCAAACGCTCGCGCCCCTTGATGATCACACTACCATCCGGCGCAGTTGCCATCGTGCGCACCAGCATTTCATAGGGCAGCGGGTCTAACCCAGCACCCGATTCGCTATCAAACCGCAATATATCAAAAGCATCCCCAATATACACAACGCCATTTCGATCCACTGTCATTGCCGTCATATAAAGCTCTTGCCCCACATTAATTTGCGACAAAAAGTTTCCATCAACATCAAACACCTGAATCCGCCCACCGTTGTAATCACCCGCGTAAATATTGCCTTCGGCATCAACCGCCAGCCGCCGCGTATCATTAAAAAAGCCAGGCCCAACCCCTTCTTCACCCCCAAACTGCAACAATTCCTCTGCATAATCCGAAGTCGTTACCGTCAACGCTTCAAATGTAGGCACAACAATTTCAATAGAAACTGTCGAAATCGGTTGAATTTCAATATCTGGAATTTCAATAGAAACAGGCGTTCCTTCCAAAGCCTCTTCCACTTGCTGACGAATCGACTCCTCCTGTGACTCGGTCAAAAACACATCCGGCCCACTTATCATAACAAATGCAAATAATGCCCCAATGCCAACCAGAATCAAAGCTAAAAATACAAAAATGGTGCGCAAACAGGACGAGCCACGCGCTTGGGTTTGAGGGAACGGCCGTTCCTCACTCGAACTTACCTCAAACTGCACCGCCCCCATCGACAATTCACCCAAATGGACTGTTTCATGCCGCTCAATCGCATCCACCACATCCTTGGCATCCTTCAGACTCATACCAAATGCTTCCCGCACCTGCTTTACCGCCTCAATTTTTCGGCCACCTTGCACAAGCTGCGCCGCTTCTGCCAGCACATACGCCTGATCCATGCCCACTTCAGATTGCTGGTGCACACCACGCAAACTATCCGGCACAATCACGGTACTGCCACAATAGTCACAGCGAACGGTCGCAGACGGCCGTTTCGCATCAAAATCCAATGGAGCATGACAATTCGGACATTCAAACGATTGAGGCATGGGTCTATTCCTTGTTTGTTGTTGAGTTCGTGCATTGAGTTGCACTTGAAAAGTGCATCGCACCTAAAAGTTAACACCTATGTGACTATAAGACTAACGACTTTCAGACTCCCTGACTATCAACTACTCGACAAAACCAACCCAATTTGATACAGTTCTCGCGAACCGAGAAAGCGGTCAGTCAAAACATAAATGGCTGGCCGTTTTTCTGTGCGTTGGCCTGATGGATCATCACGATCTCAGCCCTTAAAAAGTGACACAACGTTATACGTAGTCAATACAAACACCGTGGCGTGAAAAGTATACGCTAAAGGCTTTTTTGTGTTTGCCCACTGCAACGTTGTCTCCCAAAAATCATAATATTTATTAGGTGAAACGTATGGCAACAAAAACTTTAATCAAAACAAGTAGACGAGAACGAATTAAAATTTGGTTTATTCGCAAGCAAGTATTTCCTACTTTGCGCGATTATGGCATGATTTTGGTGGGAACGGCCGTTATGGCCCTCTCCCTCCACCTCTTTTACATTCCCAACCAAATGGCAACTGGCGGCTTAACCGGGTATGCACAGCTCATCAACAAATACACCGGCTGGCCCATCGGCACGATGGTCCTCATTGCCAACCTGCCGCTCTTTCTCATCGGATGGCGCTACCTTGGTGGCCGCCGTTTCTTGACACGTAGCATCTTCGGGTCCTTCGTGTTTTCGCTGATTTTAGACTCGCTCGGTCAGTTTATGCCAAGTGTGGGTTTAACAAACGACTTTATGTTAAATGCACTGTATGGTGGCGTGTCCATGGGATTTGGAACCGGACTGGTGCTACGAGCCAAAGCCACCACAGGGGGCACCGACATTTTGGCCCGGTTCCTCAACTGGCGCTATGGGGTACCGCTCTCTCGAAGCTACCTTTACACAGATGCATTTGTTGTTTTCCTGGCTGGTATTGTCTTTAGCTGGGAACATGCCTTGTACGCAATTTTGGCACTCTACGTCACTGGACGCGCCACAGAACTGGTTGCAACTGGTGCCAACGTCGAAAAAGCAGCAATCATCATCACATCCTTGCCAGAGCAAGTTGCTCAACATATCTTCACACACCTCAATCGAGGTGTCACAGCATGGCAAGGCAGAGGCATGTACACTGGACGAGAACGTCCGATTTTGTTCGTCGCCGTCAGCCAAGCCGAAACCATCCAGCTCAAAACCATCATCAACGAAATCGACCCCGATGCGTTTGTGGTGTTTGGACAGGCAAACGAAGTGTTAGGAGAAGGGTTTAGGCCGTTGCGGGAGCAATAATCCAAGGTGCATTGCACTTTCTTAAGTGCGCTGCACCTGGCTCACGCAAATCCGTTTTATGTAGCCTACTTCAAGTGCAATGCACCTAAGAAGGTGCCATGCACTTCCCTATCAATCTGTTGGCTGCGCCAATGGCTGCACTGCTGAACCAAATATTCGCTCCGTGAGACGCATTGTCCAAACACCAGCTTGAACTTGTACGATAAAGCCAACGGCAATCACAA
>QQUD01001072.1 GCA_008501785.1 Chloroflexota bacterium | reverse complement strand
GGGGGATTCTTGCAATTGTGAGCTGCAAGCGTCGCTGGATTTGCCTGCTAACTTACATTCGCACCATTTACGGGTGTTGAGCAAGGCGGGGCTGATTCATTCACGACGGGACAAATTGGATGGACGTTGGGTTTATTATGCGGTGGATCGGGATGCGGCAAAACATTGGCGAGAATGGTTTGATGCGTTTTGGGATACGGGGCGGATGGTAAAACGGCCGTTATGCGGTCCTGAAGGTCAAAATGCCACCCCCATTGAAAATACCTGATTTCCATGATAAATTTGGAGCAAAGGAGATAAGACCTTATGGCCGCTAACTTTTGTTCCAATTGTGGCAACAGCGTCATGGTAAATGACCAGTTTTGCCGTCATTGTGGTGACCCCCTTTCGGAAACAGCCAAACAATTTCCACATTCACAACCATTTCAACAACCCAAACGACAGGGAGCAAGTCCACTCCTCATCATTGGTTTGATTGCAGGAGCCGTGCTCATTTTTGCTGCCTTTTGGCTTTCTCAGCCCAATTCGGCTGAAGCACCAAGCCGGTTGGAATCTAACCCGGTGAGTCAGGAGAATGCAGGGCTGCCCTACCCTGAAGTGGCACGGATTGATTTGGATGAGGCGAAGCGTAGATTTGATGCAGGAACGGCCGTTTTCGTTGACACCCGCGACCTCGACGAGTACGAAGCTGCCCACATTCCCGGTGCGGTTCACATGACACTAGCCGACATTGAAACCCGCCACAGGGAACTCGTCGACAGCCCCGAAATCATCACTTACTGTACTTGACCAAGCGAAGAATCAAGCGCCCGTGTGGCGTCTGGTCTGATGGAGTTCGGTTTTACCAACGTCACCACCCTGCGCGGTGGTTTTGCTGCATGGCAAGAAGCAGGCTTCCAAATCGAAAACTAAACGCAATAAAATATCATGATATGGAAACGGTTTAGCCGAATGACAAAAAAGATAGGCATGGCTCCTGGCTCGATGGTGCATGTTGGCCAACAGAAAATGAGCCAGTCCAAAGTGTCTATCATTGAGTATCATGCAGATGAGTTCTTCGAAGAACGAGAATCAGCTCACATCCATGAACTCGCACGGGCCAGAGACAGCAAGCCTGTTACCTGGATTAATATCGCCGGTTTACACGAGACAGAGAAAATTGCCAAAATTGGTGAGATTTTTAGCATCCACCCCTTGTTATTGGAAGACATTCTCAATACCGAGCAACGGCCCAAAATTGATCAGTACGATGACTATCTATATCTGATTCTAAAAATGATCCATTGGCAAGAAGATACAAATCAGATAGAAACAGAACAAATCAGCATTGTTTTAGGACAAGGCTTTGTGCTCACCTTTCAAGAACAAGAAAAAGATGTTTTTGATGCCTTACGAAACCGTATCCGTTCCGGTAAAGGCCGCATCCGCCAAACAGGCACCGATTATTTAGCGTATGCTATGCTGGATTCGATTGTCGATCATTACTACTTAATCCTTGAAAATTTGGGAGAGCAGATCGAAACAATCGAAGAAGAATTGGTGATTGATCCAAATCCAGAAACTTTACAAAAAATAAATCAAATCAAGCGTGAGATGCTCTTTTTGCGTCGCTCAATCTGGCCTTTAAGAGAAGTCATTGGGGGGCTACAGCGTGGTGATTACGCTCAATTTCAAGAAGGAACTCTGATCTATCTACGTGACGTATATGAACACACCATACAGGTAATCGATACCGTCGAAACATATCGTGACATTGTATCAAGCTTAATTGATATCTATCTCTCCAGCCTTAGCAACAAGATGAACGAGGTGATGAAGGTGTTAACCATCATTGCCACAATCTTCATTCCACTTACTTTTATTACAAGCCTGTATGGCATGAATTTCCAGTATATCCCTGAACTTGGTTTTCACTGGGGGTACTTTATTGTATGGCTGGTCATGCTGCTAATAAGCATAACAATGCTGTACTATTTCAGAAAAAAGAAGTGGCTGTAACCTCTATGATTCATCCCCAAACACTTCTTTCCAGCCCCCGCCTATATTCAAATCGCGCTGCGGGAATGGAATGACAATCTCATGGCGAGCCAACGCTTCCCAAATCATAAAATAGAGATCGCTGCGCACGCGCTGCGCACGCTTTGGCTGGTCAATCCACACTGCTAACCGAAAATCCAGGCTAGATTCACCAAATCCATTAAAAAAGACGGTGGGGGATGGGTCTTTACGCACCAGTCCGTGCTTAACGGCCGTTTCTACCAAAATATCCCGCACCTGCTTCGGATCACTGCTGTAGCTGACACCCAAGGTCAAATTGATGCGTGTCAAATTCTCCGAGCGCGTATAGGTCGTTACCTGCGAAGTAAAAAAGTGCTCATTCGGCACCACCACTTCCACATTGTCATTGGTACGGATGATAGTTGAACGGATATTCAACTTTTCCACCACACCAATTTCGCCGTTTAGCTCAATCACATCCCCTGGCCGCAGTGATTGCTCAAACAGCAGCACAATCCCGCTGATAAAATTGGAGATGATCTGCTGCAAGCCGATGCCAATACCAATTGACAGCCCACCACCAATCAGCGCTAAAGTAGACAAATCGACACCCAGCGTACTAACCGCTACTATAATGCCCACCAAAATGAACAGATAGCGGGTGATTGTGAGCACTGAATTTGTAACGCCCACATCGGCATCTGTGTACGGGATTACCACTTTGCGCAGCAAATCTTGCAGCAGCCATGCCAGCACCAACGACAGATACACAACGATGATTGTCAGTACCAGCCGACCCAGCGTCACCATCGTCTCGAACAGCATAAACAGTTCAATTTCAGCCAGCACATTCAGTTCAACAAAACCACTCACCAAAATAGTTAACAGCAGCCAGACAAATATGGGGGTCAGAATGCGCATATCGTAGGTGCGCGCCCGCGATTCATCAAAAACAGCGTACAATGCCGCGCCCAACAGCCGATAGAGCAGCAGCACCAGCAGCAGTCCAGTCGCACCCGCCAGCAGACCAAACGGCCGTTCCAGCCCACTCATCATCCAAATAGCTAATTGCAGCAAAAGCAGCGTCAAAATTGGAAAATAAATCTGCTCCGCTGCCGTTATGCCACGCTGCAAACGCTGGTAACGCCCTTCATTTAGACGTGCGCGCCATGTCCGCGATCCACGTTGCCCCAGCCGTCGCAGCCCAGCGGCCACCAGCCACGCCAGCAGCAGCGTCACCGCCAGCACGCCTAGCTGCTGCTGCACCACCGGTCGCTCAAGCAGCACTAAGATGATTTCGAACTGCTCTAAAACAAGCTGTAATCGCGCATCTCGCTCCATTAAAAGCCTCTAGTACAGTCTGGGGCAAGTCCCTGGCAAGTTGTTATTCAAATGCCCCGCACTGTTTAAGTATTGCGCAATCATCAATTACCAAATGCAAACTTTTATGCGCAATACTAGTCATCCGTTATCGCACCATTTTCCGACGTACAAATATCCGGCAGTGCTGTCTCATCAATCAAAAAACCGTTGACTTGATTCACGCCAATTTCAAATGTACAGGCAGTCTCTGCTGGCGGCATCTGACGCAGCACCACGCTTTCATACAGGTCGTCCCCCTGCTGCTGCAAGGCCGTTACCTGCGGCACTTGTGGCCAGATAACGGCCGTTTGCGCCTGCATCAAAAAGCCAGCAATGGCCGGATAACCGGTGCTGTCTACATTGACATTGGTTGGCACCATTTGCGCCTGGGTCATTAAGGTGGTCTGTGCATTCACGGCCGTTGTGTATAAGGCAAAGTCCAGCGCCAGATCACTATTTGTCTGCATTACTTCCCTGGTGATGAAAAATGCATCTGCACTCAAATACGGCGCAGCCGCGCCACCTGGACCAGCTGGCAAATCTGTGATGCGTACCGCTTCCACGCCCAGAGCATCCTGCAAGGCACTTAACTGATGTGACGGACCAGCATAATATGCCACCGCACCAGATGAAAAAAGCACCTGTAAAATCGTTTCATCAACCGACAAGACAATTCCCGGCACGTTTTGCGCCTCTTGCAGCCAGGTTAGCCATGACACAAAACCCGACTCCACCAAGGTTAGTTGGTAACGCTCGTCAAACAAGGTGCCGCCAAAAGACCCGACGCCCCAAAAAGCATCCTCAAATGACAAAGGCAGTGCCACCTTTTGTCCCGCCGCTGCTACAGTCAGTAAATCATCTAACGTTGTCGCCGGATCAGTGATGACATCGCCATTGTAATAAAGGGCAGATAAATTCAAATTCACGGGCAATCCATATAGCTGCCCATCTGCACGCAGCGTATTCAGCGCCACTGGCACATATCGCTGCAACACATCAGCATCAACACGGCCGTTTAACGGGGTAATCGTGCCAGCATTGACCAAATCCAGCATCCATTCACTGGGTCCTAAAATCAAGTCGGGAGCAGGTTCGTTCCCGTTGGTCTCTTGCAGCCGTTCCCAAAGCACCTCCGGCGCAAATTGACGCAGTTGAACCACCGCATCCTCACACTGTGCCATGAATTCGGTAGCAACCTGCATCAAAGCAGCAGCCAGTGATCCATCCCAGGCATGCCAAACTGTGAGCGACCCAGCAGCATCGCAGTTAGCAACCACTGGTGCAGCCAGCAATGTTTCAAATCCATATTGTTGATTGACCGTTTGTGCCAGCCGATCTGCCGCTTCATTCACATCGACAATGCCAGTGAGCACCCCGCGCAGCATATCTTCACCAGAGGCTACGAGCGTTTCCATTTGCGGCCCTTGCGGGACAGGAACGGCCGTTCGCGCCTGCGCTGCAAAACCAGCAATGACCGGAAATGTCTGTTGGTCTACACGCACGCGACGATTGGCTGGCACACGGTTTGTATCGCGCATGAGGCGTGCATTTTGTTCCGCATTCGTCAAAAAATCAGCCAACGCTAACGCCAGCTCAATCTGATGATTTGACGACGCCTGGTTAAAGAGAATGGCCTCTACTTGCAGCAACGGTCCAGCGGGTCCGTTTGGGCCAGCAGGAAGCACTGTGGACCGCACCCGTGCCACTCCCATCTGTTCCTGCAAGTCCGGCAGTGCTTGCGGACTGCCCACGTAATAAGCAACACGCTCAGACACAAATAGCTCGCGTAATATTTCGTCGTTGCGCTCCAGAATCACACCAGGCGTTTCCTGTGCCGTTTTCAACCAGTTTAGCCAACTGTTGTACCCACCTTGATTCAGCACGACTCGACCTTCGGCATCAAACAAGCTGCCACCAAATGCTGGCAACCCCCAGAGTGAGTGCAAAAACTGCGCGTTTAATGCGACCGACTGCCCGGCGCGTGCTTCTTGCAGCAGCGCATCGAGCGTACCCGGTGGCTCTGCAACTTTGTCCGCATTGTAATAAAGCGCCAAGGGTCGCAGCGACAACGGAAATCCGTATAGATGATCGTCGTAGCGCAGGGAACCCAGCGCAGTAGAGAGGAATTTATCGGCATTGGTGACATCATCGGGAATTGAACGTATCAAGTTGGCATCGGCCAGAGGACGCACGTCGGTGTCGGAAAGCACAAGCAAATCAGGCCCCAGCCCCAAAACGGCCGTTTCTTCGTATCGTTGGCGCAGCGTACCGGGCGGAACGGCGACAGTGAGCACACGCACATCTGGATTGAGGGCGCTAAAGCCAGCCAGTAGTTCATCGAGAACGGCCGTATCTTCAGTTCCCCAATCGTGCCAAAACAGTATTCGCCCCTCTAATGCGGGTTCTTCAACCGGGCGACAGCCGAACAACAAAGTAAAAACGACTACAAAAAATGCGAGGAAGCGTTTAACTTTTCCACCTCCTGGGTGAATTGTAGGACAAAACGCTGTTTTGTCCGGTTCAGATAGTCAAGACAGCGTCTTGACCTGAGGAAGCGTTTAACTTTTCCACCTCCTGGGTGAATTGTAAGACAAAACGCTGTTTTGTCCGGTTCAAATAGTCAAGACAGCGTCTTGACCTACGGGTTTTCATTCGTAGTGCTTGCCTTGAGCAAGGTCGAAGAGTGTACCACGTTCATGAAATCCCCCGTCAATTTTTGTGAGATTCATAAATGCAACAAACAAAGACAAAATAAGTCTTAAATAAAAAAGGGGCCATATTTTTCATATGACCCCTTTTCTTTCGTGGCTGCGGTGCCAGGATTCGAACCTGGGAATGGCGGATTCAAAGTCCGCTGCCTTACCGCTTGGCGACACCGCAATGTGATGGCGGGAATATTAGCACATTGGGGGGTGTGAGGCAAGGGGAATTTGTGAAGGGAAGCGAAGGGGCAAGGTGCAGGGGGCAAGGTGCAAGAGAGGGAGGGGAAGGGTACAATAGAGTCATGTCTGAACGTGTGCAGGTTAGTGGCTCGGTTGAGCGAATTACTTATTATAATGCTGAAAATGGATATTCTGTCATTCGGTTGAAGCCAGATTCGCGCGGGATGCTGCCGTTTCGGTATGCGTCGGGGCGGGATTCGTTGATTACGGTGGTGGGCAATTTACCGGAGCTACAGCCGGGTGAATGGCTGAAGCTGACAGGTGAATGGGCCAGCCATGCGCGACACGGCCGTCAATTCAAAGCCGAACTATGCGAACAATCGATGCCCGCCAATATTGAAGGTATTCGCCGCTACCTCGGCTCTGGCATGATTCGCGGCGTGGGCAAAAAGATGGCCGAACGCATTGTTGAACGATTTGGCGAAGACACGCTGGAAATCATCGACCACCAGCCAGAACGCCTATATGAAGTGTCCGGTATTGGCAAAAAGCGCGTCACGCAAATTATTAAGGCGTGGAACGAGCAGCGGGCGATCAAAGAAGTAATGATTTTTCTACAATCACACGGCGTTTCCACAACGCTAGCCACAAAAATTTATAAAAAGTATGGGGATGATGCCGTCGCCATTGTGCAGCAAACACCGTACAAACTAGTGCAGGATATTCGGGGCATCGGCTTTAAAACGGCCGATAAGATCGCCCAAGCCCTCGGGCTGAAAAAGGACGACCCGGCTCGCATTGAAGCAGGTATTGCCTACACGCTGAACCGCATGGCCGAGGAAGGCCATGTTTACATGCCGCAAGAAGAATTGGAACCTGAAGCGTCTGAGATTTTGGAGGTGGAGGCGGAGAAGATTACGGCCGTTATCGACCAACTAGAAACCAGCGACTTCATTAAGCGCGAAACGATTAGCTATCAGGTGTCGGGGGTCAGCAATCAGCTAGGGAATGTTGTTCGTGAGCCGAGGCCAGAATATCAAGCAGTCAGCCAAGAAAATTCAGTTTATGAAGAACGTGCGATTTATTTGACGCCGCTTTATTTTTCTGAAATTGGGGTGACGCAGCGGATTCAGCGGATGATAGGGCATCCGACGTCGCGATTAACGGGGATGCGAAGGAAGAGTGGACAATTGACAATTGCCAATCGTCAATTGTCAATGAAGTTGGCTCCGCAGCAGGAGTTTGCGGTGAAAACGGCCGTTTCCAACAAAGTCACTGTCCTCACTGGCGGGCCGGGAACGGGGAAGACGACGACGCTGCGGGCGCTGTTGGATTTGTTGGATGGAAACGGCCGGAATTATGTCCTCGCCTCCCCTACCGGACGGGCTGCCAAACGCATGGCCGAATCCACCGGACGCGAAGCCAAAACGGTGCATCGCCTACTCGAATACAACCCAGGTGAAGGGTTTGGTCGCAACGAAGACAATCCTGTTGATGCGGATATGGTGGTGATCGATGAAGCATCGATGCTCGATTTGGTACTCACCAACCAACTGCTGAAAGCGGTGGGACCGGATAGTCATCTGCTGTTTGTGGGGGATGTGGACCAGCTGCCGAGCGTGGGTGCTGGGGATGTGCTGCGGGATTTGATTGCGTCGGGGGTAACGGCCGTTGTGCGTCTCAAAACCATCTTCCGCCAAGCTGCCGATTCGCTAATCATCAGCAACGCACACCGCATCAATGAGGGCAAAATGCCCGAAGCAAAGCCTGACGCCAAAGACTTTTTCATGTTCATCAAGCAGGACCAAGACGAAATGGCACAGCTGCTGGTAGACATTGTACAAAAACGGATTCCGCACAAATTTGGGCTAAATTCGATGGACGATGTGCAAGTACTGGCTCCAATGTACAACGGTACCGTTGGCGTTGCCAATCTTAACTTGCTGCTGCAACAAGCACTCAATCCACCACACGGTCGCAAACCAGAACGCAAGCTGGGCGGACGTATGTTCCGCGTCGGCGACAAAGTGATGCAGACTGTGAACAATTACGACAAAAGCGTCTACAACGGCGACATCGGACGCATCTCAGCAATGGATGTGATTCAACAAACGATCACAATTAACATCGATGGCAATCCAGTGGTATATGACTTTTTGGAAGCAGACGAGTTGGTTCATGCGTTTGCCATTTCAGTGCATAAATCGCAAGGAGCCGAGTATCCGTGTGTGGTGATGCCGGTTGTGACGCAGCATTACATGATGTTGCAGCGGAATTTGTTGTATACGGCCGTTACCCGTGCCAAAAAGCTGGTCATCCTCGTCGGTACCCGTAAAGCCATCAACATCGCCGTCAAAAACAACAAAACAACCCAGCGCCATACCGCGCTGGATTGGCGATTGCAGCGCTAAATAACGCTCTGCGATAATGGAAGTTAAATAAATAATCAGGTAATAGAAAACTACAAAATGTGGCCCTGTCATTCCCGCCTGCGCGGGAATGACAAGTTCCCTATTACCGTTTTATTTTCTTAACGTTCATAATCGCAGAGCTAGTAAAATAGCGCCCGATGAATCGGGCTTGAAAACAGGGTATAGTCCGATTATGAACCTTTACTATTTAAATAGGTAATGGCGTAAAGGTTCATTAAGGTGATTTACGCACGATTCGTTTACCTAATTATTTTGTAAATCACCATCATCGGGCGCATTTTTTTAGCTGGGTGATGATGAACCTTCAAAATTCAAATCGGAAATAGATTATGGTAGGGGCTAGACGGCGGCGAAAGGATTTTGCCAAAACAAATGACCTTGTCTCGCCGCCGCCTCGCCCGCACGGCGGCAAACCGGGCGAGGCAATCGGAGCGAAGGCTGTTTGCTAGGCACAGATCGTAGCCGATTGCCTAGCCCCTACCATTGCAGATTTAATTTATTAACTTCAATAATCACCCAGTAGCGGAAGGCTCAAAAAATGGAATCAAACTCGATGAAACCTGGAAAGATTATCATTCTGAATGGCACATCTAGTTCAGGGAAAACCAGCATTGTCAAAGCGCTGCAAAAAATGCTGGATGACCCATTCCTTGATGCGGGCATTGACAAATTTATCTGGATGCTGCCCAAGCGTTATCTCAACCAACCGCTGTGGGATGAAGTGCTGGGATTGGCAACGGAAGCAGGTCCGGTTGGCCATCGCCTGTTTTCGGGGATGCATCAAACGATTGCGGCACTCTCACAAGCAGGAAATAACGTGGTGGCAGATCATGTGATGGTTGAAAAATCTTGGATCGATGAATGTGCAGCCTTGTTTAGCACATTGCCTGCCTGGTTTGTTGGCATCCATTGCCCATTACCAGTGCTAGAACAGCGCGAAGCAGCACGCAAAGACCGCACGCTCGGGCAAGCACGGGCGCAATTTGACCTGGTACACGCGCACAGCATTTATGATTTTGAAGTGGACACATCGAAATTGAGTCCTGAGGAATGTGCATTGGAGATTATGAGAGGGGTGGAAAACGGCCGTTTGCCCACCGCCTTCAAACAAATGAACGACCAATCCAATGCCGGATAACACTGGATTGGTGATTTGAGGGGTGAACGGGTGTGGGGAAACGGCCGTTCCTATCATGCTCACGTGTTGATCAAATTCTTGGAATGCTTCTGTTTCTCACTTTCCATCACTTGGAGCGTACGAATTCCAATTAGGGTCCATTGACAAACTGTAATCACCACTTGAACCACTTTTAGAGGAAACGACATCATAGAGTGGCCCAAGAATAAGTTTCTTAAGACCTGTAGTGGTTAACTTCTTAAATCCTTGATAACCTAATGCATCGGCAGTATGAGAACCGACAAAACCTTTTAAATAATTTTCAAAAATACCGCTAGAAAGTCCACCTAGTACAGTGCTTTTTGATAATTCAGAGATAGTAAAGTCCGACAAAAATTGAGATCCATCCCCCGTTTTAATCACTTCGTACAGACTATATAATGTCTCTTCCGAAGCATATCCAGCGGAACCTTTAAATGCACCTACTGCAACTGCTTTGCCTATAGATCCTGTTGGATTTAATCCAACCATACCTCCTGTCAATGCCCCGCTACCTATTTTTGCAACTAAATGACCGGCGACATCCCAATTTATACTACCATCTCGGTTTGTAAAACAATCACCATAGCATTCGCCATAAATAGCATTCATCATGGAATTTCCAATAACCTCTCCAAGATAAAATCCACCTTTTCCTACTGCCCCTATCGCTGCGCCAGCAAGTGCAGGTGCTATTTCCCCACTGGGATCAGTGTGTATTATTGGATTATTTTGCACATAAACATAACGATTTGCGCTTTGGCTATGTTGTATGTTCCCAGGAAACGGATCACGAGAAATGAAACGGCCCGTGTCAGGATCATAATAACGTGCTCGCAGATAAACAAGCCCATTCGTAGCATCAACTTGTTCACCTGTAAAAGTAAACGGGTTGTTATTGGAGCCTGAGTGGCTGCGTTCAGCCCCAAAAACATCATACACGTATTCATCGCTGATACTTCCCAATTCATCCGTAAGCAATCGCACACTGCCCAGGCCATCTGTATGGTAATAAGTGGGATTGTTGGAAGAATCAATAGCAGTCATTAAATCAAGACCATACACATAATCAACCGTTGCTGCTAACGATGGCGTTGACTCGCTTAGAACCACAGGTAATTTAATAGCAATGTCTTGAAGATAGTTAGTTGTTACACCATTAATGGATTGACTCACCCGTGTCCCTTCACCATTATAGACATAAGCTACGCTGTCTGTACCATTTGTCCATCCAGTTAATCGATTGGCCTTATCCCAGGTGAAGCTCTCACTCCCTTTGCTTATCAAATTCCCATTATCATCCCAGGTTAATAAAGTTGTGCCGCTATTATCTGTAATTGATTGCAGCTGATCGGCAGCGTCATAGCTGTATGTTGTTGTCACACCATCCTCAACCATTGTCAATCTATTACCCGCCGAATCATAGGTATAGGTAACAACGCCTGGTGTGCCATCTGGATACGATACAGTTGTCAAACGATTGAGCGCATCATAAACGTATGAGGTGACACCATCAGCATCAGACATAGTAAGCCGGTTACCAACAGCATCCAGTGTATAGTCAAAAGATGCAAGAGCCGTGCTTGACTTCTCATAAAGAATCCCGGTTAGGCGTCCGGCATCATCATATGAAAGTGTCTCATGAATATTGTTTGGATAGGATGTGCCAACATGGTTCCCAGCCACATCATAGGTATATGAAACAACCTCTCCCGACCAATCCGTGACAGCGACCATACGATTAACCTCGTCATAGGCATAAGTCGTTGTGCCTGTGGGTGTGGTCAATGATGTACGATTAACAGCATCATAACTGTAGCTAACATTGCCAGATGGAGAATTAATATTCGTCACGCGATTCAATGCATCATAGCTAAAGTTTGTTGTACCTGTACCATCAGTCAAGCTCAATTCATTACCATTTGCATCATAACTGTATTGCACCGAGGTTGCGTCAGCATAAACAATGTTAACCAATCGATTTAGTTGATCATAGCTGTATGTTGTGGTGTCACCAGCACCATCTATTAAGGAGACCCGACTACCATTATTATCATAAGTATAGGTCCATGTATTTCCTATAGGATCGGTGAGGGTTTCAACTTCATTGCGCAATGTATACGTGTATGATGTTGTGTGGCCATTTGTATCTGTATAACTTGTACGATTCCCATTGGCATCATAGGTATATGACATCACATTCCCTAATGCATCAGTCGTACTGATCAACTGGTTATTCGCATCATATGCAAAAGAAGTCACATTATCATTTTCATCGGTGCTGCTCACGATATTGCCTACAGCATCATATGTATTTATTGCGAAAAATCCTAACGAATTGGTTTCCGTCACCACCCTGTTAAGCACATCATAATTGCTTGTTTTTACATGATTTTGCGGATTAGTTTCTGTGAGCAAATTTCCATTGCCATCATAGGTAAATATTGTTGTTTCGCTTAATCCATTGGTTGTTGAAATCACCCTGTTATTTGCATCATATTCAAAATAGGTTGCAAAGCCATTGCCATCTGTCGTAGTAATCACATTACCCACTACATCATATTGGCTTGTGGTCACATACCCCAGTGCATTTGTGACTGTAATTACTTGATTCTTTTCATCATGGTCGTAACTTGTCTTTTCCCCGTTTGCATCGGTCATCGACAGGAGATTCCCAACAGGATCATAAATATTTGAAATCTGATGTCCTAATGTATTTGTCTCGGTTAAAACACGATTTAAAGCATCATAAGCATATGTTGTTGAATACCCCAATGAGTCTGTGGTTGTAATAACCCGCCCTACCAAATCAAATTCGCTTTCGACCACTGCGCCTGTTGGATCAATGGTACGGGTCAAATCTCCCTGTTGGTTATAATCAAAAGTTGTCACACTGCCACGTGGATCAACTTCTGTGTTTATCAATCCGCTTCGATTCGCATCTGAATAATATGCATACGATGTCGTATGATTGAGTGGCCCAGTTACTGAGAGCAAATTACCTGAGAAATCATAGGTATATGTAGTGGTACGATTATTTGCATCAGTTTGTGTGAGGAGATTGTTTTGAGCATCGTATGTTAATTTTGTCGATTTGAGGAGTGGATCGGTAACAGTCAGGAGATTGCCGTTTGCGTCATAGGTATACGTTGATTCGTTACCATTTTTATCTGTAACTGACGTGCGATTGTTGTTGCTATCATAGGTAAACTGTTCTGTAAACCCAAGGGCATCTGTCTTGCTAATGAGACGGGAATATTCGTCATATTGATAAAATGTCTGAATACCACGGGGGTCTGTGACCGTTGTTAGATGATTGAGTAAATCATATGCAAAGGTTGTCAAATTACCTTGAGCATCCAGTTGTTCAATCACCCGGCCATTACTATCATAGGTATTATTAATAAATGTATGCCCATTGGCGTCGGTAATCGTGAGTAATTGATGGGCAGCATCATAGCCAAAATTGGTAACAGCTCCCGTCAGATTGGCTATATATTCAAGATCGTCATTTGCATCATAGCCAAATTGAATTGTGCGGCCAATAGGATCAGTGAGTTGAGACAGATGTCCGTTTCCATTATAAATAAAAAGAAGCATCCTGCCATCGGGCGCAGTAACAGATGTGAGATTGACACCGGTATATTGCAGAGATGTGATGTTGCTATTGCTATCAACCATCTCAGACAACCGGCCCAATGCATCAAAACGGTATTCTGTCTGATCTTTTAATGTTAAAGTGAAGTTATCACCCGTTTTTGTCAACTGAGAATACGTTCCCACTGGTGGGATATAAGCCGCACCATCCCAGGAGAAGAGAAGTTCTCGTCCATCTCCAAAATGAATAGATACCAACTCCCCAGATTCATTTTCGGTAACATACATATCATAAGTGTGAGTCCAACCAAACCCGAGAACGCCAGGGTCAGGAGACAATGAATTGTATGCCATAGCAAATAAAAGAGGAATTGAGCGAGTATCGATTGATAGCTCGGTATGGCTGTAAGTGTAATTTCCATTGGCCGTATTAACCGGATCGGCCACATATTCATTCCAGGAAACATTACTACCATTGCTGGCTTTTTTCCCTATCCACGGATTGGCATCCACATAAAACTGGTCGATGATTGTACATTGACAATCAGAATCATAGTGTGAAGCATAATTGACACCATCACCAGCTCCAAAAGGTGATGGGCCACTTTCATGCCCCCACCAGTTATTTTCTGCATTAACAGTGATGTTGTCTGAATTGCCATTAAACACACCATATGAATCATTGTTGTAAATCCGATTATTTTGAATTGAATGGCTCACGCTATCAACGTAAACACCATACTGGTCGCTGTGGGAAAGTGTAGAGTTGGTGAGGGTCAGAGACCCACCATCGTTGACTCTGACAAGAGCATCAATACCACTGGAATTACCACCATATCGGATAATTGCATGATCAAACG
>QQUD01000322.1 GCA_008501785.1 Chloroflexota bacterium | reverse complement strand
TTTAGCGCCACGCCCCAATCTCACTATTGGGATGACCCCGTCAACCAGGCAGTTATGAAAGCATGGCAGGCAGGCATTGTGGTGGTCGCATCAGCCGGGAATACAGGGCCTGAGGCAATGACGATTAGCATACCGGGCAATGTGCCATACATCATCACCGTTGGCGCAATGTCCGATAATTACACCCCCAATAACCGCACAGACGACATTCTTACCTCTTTCTCAGCAGCTGGACCAACAGTTGAAGGGTTTGTCAAACCAGATGTGGTGGCCCCAGGTGGGCATATCTCTAGTGTGATGGCCAATAATTCATTCCTGGCATTGGAACACCCCGAGTTTCACGATGGCAGCATCTACTTCACCATGTCTGGCACATCACAGGCAGCAGCGGTTACCACAGGCGTTGTTGCTTTAATGCTTGAAGCAAATCCAGCATTAAGCCCAGATGAAGTTAAATGCCGGTTAATGGCGTCTGCCCATCCTGCCATCACCCCAAATGGCGATTTAGCCTACAGCATCTTTCAACAAGGAGCCGGACAAATCAGCGCTTATTATGCTGTTCACTATTATAACAATGATTTTGGCAGCAATTGCGCCAATCAAGGATTAGACATTGATGCTGATTTAGCCGGTACCACTCATTTTGGTGGTCGCGCTAATTATGATTCTGCAACAGATAATTATTACATCATGGATTTGGATGGTTTTGCCTGGTCTGACGGCTACGCTTGGTCTGACGGCTACTGGTGGAACTATGCCTACTATATGTGGAGCGACGGCTTCGCCTGGAGCGATGGGTATGCTTGGAGTGACGGCTTTGCCTGGTCTGACGGTTACGCCTGGTCTGATGGCTTTGCCTGGAGTGATGCCCAAATGGCTGTAAATACCTGGGTACCACAAGAATAATAAAACAAAGGAATTGCAAGGGAGCGTTCAATGAACAACATTAGCAAGCGATTGACACAGGGATGTTTCATCCTTTTTATTCTCATGACCTGGACTCTCATAGCGGTGGCGAGTGGAAAGCCAGGCGCATCATTCGACACGTCAGGCTCACCCACTGCCTACCTCGTGCAAGGCCAATACATGGCGGATGTTTTGACTGCTGTATACGACGTAGGTGGTACTGTGACCCACAAGTTGGACATCATAAATGGGGTTGGCGCTGAGCTAACGTCCACACAACATGACATCCTGGCTGGACGATCAGAGATTGTGCGCATCGTTGCCAACCACGATCTCAGATTAGCTGCCAACAGCGAAACAGTTCGAGACGAATTCAACACGCCAGCTTTCAACAACAATGATGGCAGTACAGATTGGAGTGGCGATTGGATAGAAGATGATCTGGCAAAAAATGGCATTAGCCCCAACAGTGGTAATGTCAGAATTGCAGCCGACTCACTCCGCCTAGATGATTATCCAGACACAGGCAGCCAACCCAGCATTGCACGTCAGGTAAATTTAGACGGCGCAACCAATGCCATCTTCAGTTTTGATTTTTATACGTCGCCTCGTGTCGATACCAACGATGCAATCGCCGTCGAAATATCCAATGATGGTGGCACAAGCTATACAATTTTGGAAACGTTGACAGGCATCAATGGCTCGACACTTGATTCACGCAGCTACGATATTTCCAGCTATATTGCGGCTGATACGACAATACGATTTCGAGTAAGCAGCAATTATCAATCTGATAAAGAATTCTTTTATACCGACAATATCCAAATTGAAATTTACGAATTATCTCTCCACACCAATTTCCCAACTTTAACTGGTGCAACCACTCTTCATGATGGAGGCATAAATGGCTCAGATATTACGATAGCAGTTGTAGATACCGGCATTGCCAAATCATCAGGTTCACTGTACAGACCAGATGGTCAACTTCGTTTCCTGGCAGGATATGATGCTATCCAAAACAAAATGATTCAGGCAAATGAAATTACTGATGAAAGTGGACACGGCAGCCATGTTGCAGCCATCATTGCTAATCCAGAGAAGAGTACACTGGAACAAAAGTACAACGGGGTTGCACCTTTTGCCAACTTGGTTTCAGTCAAAGCATTTGATGCACAGGGTGCAGGCAGCTACATGGATGTCATTCGCGGCATCGACTGGGCAGTCGCTAACAAAGACGTGTACAACATTCGCGTGTTAAATCTGTCGTTTAGTTCGCCACCACAATCATTTTACTGGGAAGACCCCCTCAACCAAGCTGTCATGCGTGCCTGGGAGTCGGGGATTGTTGTGGTCGCTGCAGCCGGCAATGATGGACCAGACCCCATGTCGGTTGGCGTCCCAGGCAATGTACCTTACGTAATCACAGTCGGTGCCATGTCTGATAATTACAGCCCCACCGACGGCACAGACGATATTTTGGCATCTTTTTCTGCGGCTGGTCCAACATACGAAGGGTTTGTAAAACCAGACGTAGTAGCACCAGGCGGACACGTTTTGAGCTTGATGCAGGCTAATGCACAGATTGCCTTAGATCATCCTGAATTTCATGACAGCCGCCATTATTTCACGATGTCGGGTACGTCACAGGCAACGGCCGTTACCTCCGGCGTTGCCGCGCTCATCCTCCAGGCCGACCCCACCCTCACTCCTGATGACGTGAAATGTCGCCTGATGCAGGCGGCCCAACCAGCGCAAACCGCAGATGGCAAATTGGCCTACAGCATCTTCCAGCAAGGTGCAGGCATGGTCAACGCCTACGATGCTGTTTACAGCACAGAAACTGGCTGTGCTAACCTGGGTCTTAACATCGATAATGACCTCAACGGCACACAACACTACGGTGGTCCAGCAAACCAAGACGCCGATGGCAACTACACCCTGACTGATACCGAAGGCTACACCTGGTCTGGCGGCTACACCTGGTCTGGCGGCTACACCTGGTCTGGCGGCTACACCTGGTCTGGCGGCTACACCTGGTCTGGCGGTTACACCTGGTCTGGCGGTTACACCTGGTCTGGCGGTTACACCTGGTCTGGCGGTTACACCTGGTCTGGCAGTGAAACCACGGCTATCAATCATTGGGTTGCACAAGAATAAGTCTATCCAAATCAATTTCGCACGTTTCACACGTAATTAAAGTGCAATTGCACGCTAATCACACATTATTTCATATACTTTACCGGATTTTCTATCTAGAATGATTACAAGAAATTCCCACTTTGTTTCTTTTTCAAAAACTACTTGTTATTGAAAAAGAGGCAAAACATGATCAAACAATTTTTGATTGATCAGATCGGAAACAATCTTATGAACGTTAGTTCACAAATCTATTTTCCCTGACGTAAAACGACCGGTGCCAACCACAGCACCGGTCGTTTTGATTTATGGGAAGTTGATAGGACTACATTCCTGTTCAGAAGCACGAATTGTAATTGGCATTGTCAGAAGTTTGATCCATGGCAATCAATTTACACCATTTTATTTCGAGATTATTTTTAGGAGCCAATCATGAAAAATCAAACTTTTAAGCGAAACGGCCGTTTGCCCATCCTCATCCTCTTAATCGGATTTGTACTGGCCATCTCCACCTTTTCGGCCGTGCAAATGTACGGGGGTGGGGGTGAAACGGCCGTTTACATCATCCAAGGCCAGGACACAGCCACCGTTGCTGACACCGTGCAAGCAGTTGGTGGTATTGTCACCCA
>QQUD01001076.1 GCA_008501785.1 Chloroflexota bacterium | reverse complement strand
TATACGCCTACACATTGGGGACAATTAGATTTAAGTTCCGATGGATCTCTCTTGGCAATCCCCAGTCAAAATAACAGTGTCAAAATTTTAGACACAACAACCGGTAAAGAGATACAAACCTTAACTGCCACAAATGTTGTTGAGCATGTACAATTTAGCCCTGATGGTCAACTATTATCGGTAAGTGGCGATTCTCCAGTTGGTGAATCAAATATTGAGTTATGGTCAACGGTCACAGGTAAAAAACTTTTGACAATTCCTGGTTCAATTGGACTCTTTGGGGCGGATTTTAGCCCAGATAACAAGCTGCTACGAACGGGTTTATTTGATGAAGATCAACTTAAATTTGGCCCTGTTGCTATAGGTATTTGGGATTTAGAAGCATCTCTAAGCTCTGGAAAACCCCAGTTAAAAATCCGCCTTGAGAATGGGGACGTCTTGCAAGCGGGTGTTTTCTCACCTGATAGTCAATGGTTAATCAGTGCAAATATTATTTTTAATGTAAATAATGGTGAAGTTCTACAAAATTTAACGAATGAGTTGACTCCCTTTTGGGGGATCTTTAGCCCTGATGGACAATCAGCAGCGTATGGCACGATGAGTGGGAATGTTCACATTTCAAATATTTCCCCATTTGGAAATCCAGAATTGCGTTCTTTAGAATGCCACAAAGGGCCAATATATCAGATAGCAACCAATGAAAACAAAAACCTGTTAGTAACGGCAGGGTTTTTTGAAGGTGAAGCTCATTTGTGGGATTTAAATAAGGGGCAAAAACTTATTTCTGCGGTTGGCTACCATGAAGATGGCATCTCTACCGTGGCTATCAATGCAGATGGCTCTAGAATTGCAACGGGAAGCCCGCACACACCAGAAGTGAAGGTATGGGATGCAAGTAGTGGAGAGGAATTAGCTACTTTAGAACATGGTCCAGCCGCAACCGATTGGGTTGTGCGAACAGGCATCGTCCATGTTGATTTTAACCCGATAGATGATCGTTACCTCGCTGCCGCAGGTGCAGATGGCACAGCTCGCATCTGGGATTGGGCAGCAGGTGAGGCTGTCCATATTTTCACACCCCATCCCAAAAATAATGCCGTCATGTCCGCCAAATTCAGTCCCGACGGATCACGCCTGGCAACCTTCACCACTGCGCCCGATGCCTTACTCAAAGTATGGGATGCAAATAGTGGTAAAGAATTATGGGCCATCCCAGTGCCAGGGATGGCGTGGGGGTATTGTTTTAGTTCAGATGGCCAACAGCTAGCAGCAGGTGGCACAACTGGTTGGTTACGTATGTGGGATATTAATAGTGGGAAGGAAATAGTAACACTTGCGGGTCATGAGCGAACCATTATCGGTGTTGACCTTTCAGATGATGAGTCTCGGCTTGTTACCGCAGGCTACGATAACGCGATCAGAATTTGGGACACTGCTACTGGTGCAGAGATAACGCGATTGTCGCTTTTGTATGGTGCAAACTCAGTCCTTTTCCATCAAGATGATACGCAATTGATAACGAGTGGAAGTGCCGATGGTGTGATACGTTTCTACACTTTGGATTTAGCAGAATTGGTAGAGATTGCTAAATCACGCATTACGCGCCCCTTTACTTTGGCTGAGTGTGAGCAATATCGGATTGAATTCTGTTCGGCTGAAGAATAAACTTAATAAATTCCCCCTTTTTGTCTTTGTGACAATAATCACAAAACCTAATGACATTTAACACTCCCAAAATGCAAAGGTAATTTTCTAACATACTCCTGTACGATTGGTTGTGCCGGATTGCATTTGCGATTGAACCATCTTTAGCCTGAAAAATACAGTTTAGATGCGAACATCGTAGTGGAGAAAAAAAGTGCCGAACGCTGAGGTTTTTGCGGTTCCGATTTTGGGGAACTTCCTTATTCATGCCCCTGTGCATCAGCTCTCAGCACTTGTAGATTGTCAAGCCGTTCACCTCATTCAGCAAAATCTAACAACCCCCCAACATCCAATTCCGAACACGATCAAACAAATATTTCAGCATTTGCAACTGCCACCTCATACCAAACCATCCGCCAAAACTGGAGCCGTCGATTCGCCCCTCTTTCTTGGCATCATCCCCACCCGTGGCTGCAATATGGGCTGTCGTTATTGTGATTTTGCGGCTCCCAAATCGGGCAGTCCAGTGATGACAATGACTGTGGCAAAGGCATCAGTCAACGCTTACATCAGCCTTCTAGAAGCAAACAACCATCAGCATGGTGAAATTCAATTTTTCGGCGGCGAGCCATTTTTTGCCGAAGAAGTTGTGCAATTTATCGTCGGGTACAGTAAATGGCAGGCGGCGCGGAAAGGAATCACCATCCGACTAGAGGTCACGACCAATGGCTTGTTTAACACACAGCGATGCCAGTGGATTGCTGATCATTTTGACGCGGTTGTGCTCTCGCTCGACGGACCTGAAGATATTCAAACGCGGCATCGTCCTGGGATAAACGGCCGTTCTGTCTCCAACATCATCATCCGCAACGCTAAAATCTTCTCCGAAAGCACCTGCGAACTCGTCATTCGACCCTGTGTCACCCAACAAACCGTCAGCCGCTTACCCGAAATCGCGCATTGGATAGCACAAACATTCCTGCCTGCAACCGTCTGTTTTGAAAGCTTAATCCTTTCTCCACTCGCCGCAGCCGCCAACCTATCACCGCCAGACCCGTGGTTATTCGCCCAAAATTTTATAACCGCGTCCAATATCCTAGCAAAATCAGGCATCGAAACCATCCTTTCATCGGCAGACATCAGCCGCACCCAGGTGACATTTTGCCCAGTTGGCAAAGACGCGCTCATTGTTTCACCAGAGGGAAACATTGATGCCTGTTATTTGCTGGAAGAGACATGGCAAGAAATGGATTTGAACATGCGTCTGGGGACCGTAAACCTTACCTCAAACCAATTTCAGCTTGATGACGATGCTGTGCAGCAGGTGCGATCCTATCAGGTTGAAAACAAACCTGGGTGTGCCAACTGTTTCTGCAAATACCACTGTGCCGGGGGCTGTCATGTCACTCGTGCAACCAACCATGCACCGGGCCATTACAATGATTGGTGTATTCAAACCCGACTTGTCACCATTGCGCACCTTTTGCAGCAGCTACAGCAATCTTCGACTATCAATCAACTTTTTACAGACAGGCGGGCAATGGAAACGGCCGTTTTCCAACCCAACGACCACCTACACCACCTGGAGACAGCATGACCACCTACACCTGTCCGCCTCATGTGAAATGGGTCATCGACGCCCAACAAACCATCGTAATCAACGAGCAAAGTGGTGAATTTGCTATCCTTTCTGATATCGATGCCATGCTTTGGAGTTGGCTCACGCTCAACTATTCATACAAAAAGCTGCTTACGCTCATATCTGCTATTGAAATGTCTCAACCTGAAAAGCTGCTGCGATCAACCCTACAAAAATGGGCAAACGCTGGCCTGCTGCTGGAAAGAGAGGCGTAAGGCATTATGGCAAATATCACAATCAGCAATGTTTGCAATTTAAAATGCCCTTACTGTTTTGCCGCTTCACACATGGATTCAGTACGCAATGCCACACCTGCATTCATCGACATCGCTACATTTGAAAAACGACTCGACTTTCTCCATCAATCCGACATTGACCAGGTACGACTT
>QQUD01000832.1 GCA_008501785.1 Chloroflexota bacterium | reverse complement strand
TTCCCCCATGGGGGCTGCGGCCGTCTAGCAGGGGCGCTAAAACAGCCCCATTCGACTTTCCACTTTTGCCACCAGCAACCCCAGTGATGTTAAACAATTGGCAGGCATTCCCCACGGTGTGATGGGCTTTGATACACCACAGCTTTTTGCGGGTGGCGACGATGCCCATTTTATGATGCTGGATGATACCGGAATATACGAATATCCCTATGCCCTGGATGCTCCTGAAAAACAGATGGTGGTGATTGATAAAAATGATACCAGCAAGCCCCTCTTCTATGAAGCTGTAGCATGGTCCCCAACCAGCGGGCACCTTTTACTGTTAGGAATGATTAGCGAAGGTGGGCAGCATTATGTACTCGACAAAAATTCGGGTTCAGTTGCGGTTGTGCCCAACTCAAATGGAAATGGGATTAAAGCCGATGCAACATGGTTACGCAATGGTCATGTGGCGGCGATTTCGCCCCCGTTCGCCAATGAAGCAGGTCCCATTTTTACAGTTTATCGTCCAGATTCGACACCGACAACGTTGGCCCTGGTAGAAGTTAGCAAAAATGTGCTGGCCATTCCTGGACATGCCGCGCCACAGTCAGGGTACATCATTTCTGCGCCACCGGTGCAGCCGTTAATCGATCTTGTTGACTTTACGATTGTTGGTGCTGGCATTGCATCTAGCTATTGGACGGCTGAGGTGGGCAGTTCGGTGGCCGGGCGTCTCAATCGTGTGCCTGAAAATGGGATACGAAACAACTGGACAACGGATGGCTCTGGCTTGTTGATAGAGCATGAAGGGAACAATCAACCTTGGGAGGTGGCGTTTGTACCAATGCAGGGTACACCTAGGTTCTCGTTAACCAACTGGTTAGGGAGGAATATTAGTCATTTTAATTGGGTGACACAGTAGGGTCGAAATGCCCACAGTTAGCTTATCGCGATTGGACCAATTTATGCTGGAATAGCAGGTAAATTTAGATGCAAATTGGTCCAATTTTTTCAATTCTAACATCATTGTTTTTCAATCTAAGGAGGCCCAACATGAAAAAGAGATGGAAAGCAGGCATCATTGTAGGTTTGCATTTTTGTGTTTTTTAGTACATCTCAACTAGTTTTTGTGAGAAATAAACTATGCACATTTATGAATGAATCGGCTATAATTTGGGTATGAATATTTTGGAGCCACTTATCCCGATTTTTGCTGCTCTTTGTTTTATTTTTCTCGGTGCTAAACAGATGGGAAATATTTTTGGTAGGTGTAAATTACCGCTTATTAGCGGTTTTTTATTTGCCGGCATTATTGTTGGACCATTTGTGCTTGACTTTATTCATACCGAAAATGTGCCTTATTTTTTGGTTTTAGATGAATTAGCGTTGGCTTTCATTGCCTTTGCTGCTGGTGCCGAGCTTGAATTGCAGGTCATTCGTGGCTATTTTCGCAGCATCATTTCGATTATCAGCGGCCAGGTGATTGCGATCTTTGTCATTGGTGTGGTCGCTTTCCTCATGATTCAAGATATGGTTCCTTTTATGGCTGACTTGCCCGGGGGGGAAGTGTGGGGCATCGCTATCATTGGTGCAACGATTATGATTGCACGATCTCCTTCGTCTGCTCTGGCAATCATCAAGGAACTACGGGCGCACGGGCCTTTTACCCACAAAGTGTTGGGCGCAACGGTTTTAATGGATGCTGTTGTGATTGTGCTGTTTGCGGCGGCGGTGTCTGTTGCGGCCGTTTTTGTTGAAGGTGCATCATTTGATGTGGGTTTGCTTGTTTTCGTAATTTTTGAAATCCTGCTAGATATTGGCCTGGGTTTACTGTTGGGTCTGATGCTGCGAGTGGTTATGACCTTGCCATCCAATTTAATGAAAAGTATCTTGCTTTTATTGCTTGGTTTAGGCGTTTTTACACTTTCAACTGCGTTGCATGAATTTCATCTGTTTTCGCTACCAGTTGGGTTATTTTCGGAACCGCTGTTAATTTGCCTGACGGCTGGTTTTTATGTCGCCAACTTTACGAACCTGACATCTGATTTTCACCATACCATTGAAATGTTGTCTCCTGGTGTGTTCCTGATGTTCTTTACGCTGGTAGGTATTGAAATTCAACTTGATGTTCTCAGTCAAACCTGGCAAATTGTGGTGATTCTTTTTGTTGTGAGAATGGTGGGGATATTTTTGGGTAGCTGGTTGGGAACAACGGCTGTCAAAGATCGCAGCCCTGGAAATGCGTGGCTGAGTTTGGGGTTTGTGACGCAGGCGGGCGTGAGTATTGGGCTGGCCAAAGAGATTGGTGTTGAATTCCACACATGGGGGGGCGAATTAGCAACCCTTTGCATTGGGGTAATTGTGCTCAATCAGATTGTGGGGCCACCGATTCTCAAGTGGGCGATTAACAAGGTTGGGGAATCCCATACTAAAGCGGATGGACCAGAATTTGATGGTGTTCGTGATGTAATTATTTTTGGGGTAGAAGGCCAAACGTTAGCCTTGGCACGACAGCTTGAAAATCACCGGTGGAATGTGCTGATGGTGGATAGGAAGCCCGAAGTATTGGCAAATGTGAATGGATATTCACCGAAAATTGAAATTGTGCCTGATATCACGAAGGATGCGCTTGATTGTCTCAAGACAGGATGTGCTGAAAGTGTGGTGTTGATGCTTTCGGACGCAGAAAATTACGCAATTTGTGAACAAATTTATGAAGAGTTTGGCGTAGAGAATGTGATTGTACGTTTGCATGATCGGCGCAATTTTGAAAAATTCCACAAGTTGGGGGCTATTGTCGTAGAACCGTGGACCTCGATGGTTAGCTTGCTGGACCAGTTTGTGCGCTCTCCTTATGCGGCTTCTTTGCTGTTGGGGATGAACCCAGAGGAAGAGTTTATGGAAATTGATATGCATAATCCAGACCTGAGTGGTGTGGCGGTTCGCGATATTCATTTTCCACATGATGTGTTGATTCTCTCGATTACGAGAAAAGGTGATCGGCTGGACTCGCATGGGTATACGCGTTTTGAAACGGGGGATTTGGTCACGGTTGTTGGTTCTCCTGATAGTTTGGCAGAAGTTCGGGCCAGGTTTGAAGTGGAACATAAATTTTCGAGGTCTTAAATTGAATGAGGGAGTGTAGGGAAACGGCCGTTCCCCTCAATTCAATTTAAGACGAGTATAGCAAGAAATCGTGGGGACAAATGAACAGACGATAATTTGTCACCTTCGATGAGGCGTGAACGCCCCATCTACGAGATGAAAGCCCTTTCAGGGCTAAGAATCAGTCAGGCCCGGAGGGCCTTCCACCTCGTAGCCAGGGGCTTCAGCCCTCGGCGGGTGCGGCAGATATTTTGTCCCCACAAATCGTTGCAATACTCATTTAAGACCGTCTTTACTCAAATACCTTTGAATCGGCTATAATGGCCTGATGGACTTTTTAAAACTATACATTGCCCTATTTGTCACATTATTTATCATTATCCTCAGCGCTCGACAAATGGGCAATATCTTTGCCCGGTTTAAATTACCCTTAATCAGTGGATTTTTATTCACAGGCATCCTCGTCGGGCCATTTGTTCTCGATTTTGTTCACACCGAAACTATTCCACAATTAATTTTTCTTGACGAATTAGCGCTTGCTTTTATCGCTTTTGCGGCCGGTGCTGAATTAGAACTTCATGTAATTCGCGGCTATTTCCGCTCAATCATTTCAATTATTAGCGGGCAAGTTATAGCCGTATTTGCCATTGGTATTGCAACATTTTTATTCATTAAAGATATGGTTCCTTTTATGGCACCATTACCACATATAGAAGTCTTTGCCATTGCATTGTTGGGAGCAACGATCATGATCGCCCGTTCCCCTTCTTCTGCGCTGGCAATTATCAAGGAACTGCGGGCACGTGGCCCATTTACTCACAAAGTATTGGGTGCAACTGTTTTAAAAGATGCAGTTGTGATAATTATCTTTGCCGCAGCAGTTTCGGTTGCGGCTGTTTTAGTAGAAGGGGCAACGTTTAATATCGGGCTGCTCTTTTTTGTATTATTTGAAATATTGCTTGATATTGGGTTGGGTATTGCAGTCGGTTTGTTGTTGCGTTTCATTTCAATTTTACCCTTTAGGCTGCTCAAAAGCGTCCTGATTCTTTTACTAGGATTGAGCGTTTTTTGGCTCTCCACAGTCCTGCATGATTTCCACTTATTTGCCCTACCTGTTGGCATTTTCTCTGAACCGTTATTGATTTGTATGACGGCGGGGTTTTATGTAACAAACTTCACGAATCTTGCATCTGACTTTCAGCATACAATTGAAGAAATGGCGCCTGCCGTATTTTTGCTTTTCTTTACCCTGGTTGGGATTGAGCTTGAGATGGATGTAATCGGACAAACTTGGGGAATCATGCTCATTTTGTTTGCGGTGCGACTTGTTGGGATTTTTGTCGGCAGTTTTGCTGGAACGGCCATTGCCCGTGACCGCAGCCCAGGAAACATACTGCTTGGATTTGGATTCATTACGCAGGCAGGGGTGAGTGTTGGGTTAGCCAAAGAGATCGGGGTTGAATTTAGTGAATGGGGAGCGGAACTGGCGACGCTATCAATTGGTGTTATTGTTCTCAATCAGGTTATCGGCCCTCCACTGCTAAAGTGGGCTATTAATCGAGTGGGTGAATCGCATACGCGTGCTGAAGGACCTGAATTTGATGGCGTGCGTGATGCTATTATTTTTGGAGTGGAGGGGCAGTCGCTGGCGCTGGCGCGGCAGCTGCAAAACCATCGTTGGAATGTATTGATGGTTGCCTGTAAGCCGGAGGCTTTGGTAGGGGTAAATGGTGATTCGCCACGTATGGAACTTATTTCAGAAATCTCAGTTGAAGCATTTCACAGCCTGGATATGGGTCGTGCAGAAGGTGTGGTGTTGATGCTTTCGGACGATGAGAATTATGCGATTTGCGAGCTTATTTATGAGGAGTTTGGTATCGATAATGTGGTTGTCCGGTTGCAGGATCGGGCGAATTTTGACAAGTTTCATGAATTGGGGGCGCTTGTTGTTGAGCCGTGGACGTCGATGGTTAGTTTGCTTGATCAATTTGTACGTTCTCCTTACGCTGCCTCTTTGCTTCTTGGAATGGACCCGGATGAAGAGTTTATGGAAGTTGAAATGAATAATCCAGAATTCAAAGGTCTGGCTATTCGTGATATGCACTTCCCTCATGATGTGTTGGTTCTCTCTGTGTCGAGAAATGGTGATCAGTTAGATTCACACGGATACACGCGTCTTGAAATTGGGGATCACGTTACAGTCGTGGGGTCTCCAGACAGCCTGGTAGAGGTGCAGGTGTGGTTTGAGTCGTGATTCCTACTTCGGGGATGGGAAACGGCCGTTTCCCACCCAAATTAATCTCTCTGCGTGCCTCTTTTTCGTATAACCCTTGACCAACATTATGACAATATGTTATCCTGCCTATGTCTATCTCCTGTCAGGGACCAACAATCTGACACAATTACTGCGATTATTGATGGCAAAAAATATTTTTTTAATTTTCAATTTGACAGGTCAAGACATCTGGAGGCTTCATGTCACGACGTACACTTATCTTAATTACGGTACTGCTCATTTTGCTATTGTTGATATTTTTAGGCTGGTGGTTTTTCTTCCGCGATACAAATGGTTCGGCTCCCCCAACTGCGGCGGATGATACATTTGCGACGCTGGCGTCAACGGCCGTTTCTAACAACATACTTACCAATGACAGTGATCCAGATGGGGATGCATTAACGGTGACGGAAACACCAGTTTCAGCGTCGACAAATGGTACATTGACACTGGTCGCAGATGGCAGCTTTACTTATACACCCAATGCTGGCTTTTTGGGGGATGACGAATTCAAGTATGAAGTGTGTGATGCGGATAATGGGTGTGCTCAGGCCACCGTCACGATTTCTGTTTGGGAAGCACCTGTGGCCAATGATGATGCAACGACCACAACACAGGACACTGAGGTATCTGGCGATGTGCTGGGTAATGATACGCCCGCTGGCGGATTGACCGTGTCTACGTCATTGACCACACCCCCTGCACATGGCACGGGGGTTATTCAAAATTCTGGTGATTTTACCTATCAACCTGTGCCAGGTTATCTCGGAGATGATTCATTTACCTATTCAGTTTGCCTGACCGCTGCCCCTGATTTTTGTGATACAGCCGTTGTTTCTATAACAGTCAACGGCGGCAATGATGTGGTAGATGCCATAGAGGATGACTATAAGACTGATGAAAATACGGCCGTTTCCGAAAATGTGCTAACAAACGATAAGCCCCCCAGCGGCCTGATGGTGACAATTCCACTGGAAAAAGACCCCGATTCTGGCAGTGTAGAAATGCAGGATAACGGCGCATTTACCTATACGCCGAACAGCGATTTTACCGGCACCGATATGTTTACCTACAAGGCGTGTGATGCAGATGATGTATGTGATACAGCTGTCGTCACAATCACTGTTGGAGAAGTTATCCCAGTTGGTGGGCCAGAAGCTGTTGATGATACGTTTGAGACGCCAGTGAATACGGCCGTTTCTGAAAATGTACTGACCAATGATACGCATGCTAGTGGGGATACATTGACGGTTGATACGACACCTATTGCTGCACCAACCAGCGGAACACTTGATTTGCAAACGAATGGTGATTTTACCTATACACCTACCACAGATTTTGAAGGCAAAGATACCTTTGAGTACAAAGTGTGTGACACCGTAACCCTTTGTGATCAGGCTCAAGTCACCATCATCGTTGGGGCTGTACCTCGTGCTGCTGACGATACTTTCAGCACAACGGTGAATACAGAACTGTCGGCAGATGTATTGGCTAACGACAGTGATCCCAACAACCTGGTGCTAAATGTAAACACAACGCCGGTAGATGATGTTGATAACGGTCAACTTACACTTGCTGACGATGGCAAGTTTACGTATATGCCGGATAAAGACTTTGCCGGAGCGGATCAGTTTACCTATCAGGTTTGCAATAGTGATGGTAAATGTGTTGAGGCTTTGGTCACAATAACGGTCACACAACAACCAACGGAGACTACTCACACGGTTGCGCGTGGAGAGTGGCTGCTGCAAATTGCGCGCTGTTACGGCACGACATCCCACGCGATTCGCATGGCTAATCACATTTACAATCCAAACCTCATCTTCCCTGATCAGGAATTAATAATTCCAGATGTCGGCAGTGTTGGTCCTGTTCATGCACCCCCGTGCGTGGAGACGTACAATGTTAAATCAGGAGATACGCCCAAAACGATTGCCGCAGATTTTGGCATGAGCCAATCAGAGTTCATGCGTTTGAACGCGATTCCATGGCCGAATGGATTTTATGTTGGGCAGTTTATTGTGATTCCTAAACCGATTCCGAGTTATATGCTGCCATAAATTGGTAGCTGTTTGTGTGATGGAAAACGGCCGTATTGGAAAATACGGCCGTTTTATTTTGATATTCCCACAGACATAAACAACCTCGAACGCAAAACGGCAATCTTCACCCTTCATTTGGATAAAAACGGCTTTTTCAACAATCAACAATTAACAGTCAACAATTAACGGCTCTCCCTCTTAATCTATTCAGGCTCTTTGAGATTTCATGGGGAATTGCCAATTGTAGGGGTGGGTCTTGTACCCGCCCAGTCGAGGGCGACCACAAGGGTACGCCCCTACCGGTGATGTCAACCCCCTGAATTCCTATTGAACCTTTGTTTATTAATCCAATCCGTTGTTGCCCCCCCGCCCACACAACCTACCGATCCTAAAAATTTACCATTTTTGAAGCGAAATACATTTTTCCGGTGTGTTTTTCCTGGAAAAGTGCATTGATCACGATTTGTTCACGCTAGGTGACATCCCGTTCACGCCCCTGTCACTCCTCGTTCACGCCCCTCTACGAGACTGAAATCAATAACGGTTTTGCTTGATTTCAACACAAAGAGGGACGTGACATGAATCGCAATTTTGTACTCAGTTTGATGGTTTTAGCACAATTACTTTTGTTGGGATGCCAAACAGAATTGAATCAAACAGTTGAGCCAAATACGGTTCCTACGCCAGAGGTTGTTGTGGAAACAGCTCCTTCTTGCGCACGTCCAAGCGAAGAGATGAAGGCAGATTGTGATGCAATGGCACAGCAGGTTTTGTCCGCAACGGTTCGTTTACATGTACGCCGTTGGCAAAAAGATGACAGCGGCCAGAAGGGCGAATTCGTTGATGGTGGCGTTGGACATGGGACAGTGAAAGACGGCCGTTATCTCGTCACCCACAACCATTACGGCATACCATTAGCCGATGTTGACAATGCCGAACTGATTCAGGTGACTGTCAAGAACTGGCGCGGTGAGATGGTTTTGCAGGATATGCCGTTAACGGCCGTTACCGTCGTCGCCGTCGATGCAGAAACATTAATCCTCGATTTTGGCCAATACGGCGAGACGGGATTATTCGAGATGATGGGTGTTCCTTCTGCCGAATTCCAATCGCATGATTCGCTTTCATTGCAGGTTGGTATGGAAGTTGCACAAGTTGATTGGGATGGCGAAACAGCACACGTAGATTGGGTTTTAGTTGAAAGCGTTGATTCAGAAAACGGCGTTCCCCAATTGAAGTTAGCAAATGGATTAACCGAAGGTGCATCCGGTGGTGGCGTATTCTGGAACGGGGTTCACGTAGCAAACAACTGGACGAGTAATAGCAGCTACAATCAACAAACCGGTGACTTGCTGAACCAATTCAGCGTTGCTGCCGCCAATTCCAGCCAGAGCCTTTCAGTTGCATCTGCACAAACCGTAAACGCCAGCTAATTCGAAAGATTATTCATATGGATAGGAGAAATGCAGATATTTTTCCTACCCGTATGAAAATCTTGCACTTTACAATTGAGAATATTGGAAATATGCGATGACCTTACCTGAATTGCTGATTTTTTTTGCAAAAGTCACAGCTCACGTTATACTTTCCGGCAACGTTTTCGGTAACGTTACCGGAACCTTGCGAACAGGAGACACCCCATGCAAAAAAGAACGTATCGCAATCCAATCATCCCCGGATTTTACCCCGATCCTTCCATCTGTCGGGTTGGTGAAGATTACTATCTGGTTACCTCAACATTTGAGTACTTTCCTGGCTTACCCATCTTCCACAGCCGCGATCTCGTCAACTGGCGGCAGATTGGGCATGTGTTAGACCGCCCTAGTCAACTGCCGCTAGATGGTCTGGCGGCATCGCGTGGACTTTATGCGCCCACGATTCGCTATTACGAAGGCACTTTTTACGTCATCAATACATTGGTTATGAATGATGATACCTACAATTTAGGCCAAGAAGCTGATGGTTGCCGCAATTTTATTGTGACAGCAACTGATCCTGCTGGCCCTTGGTCTGAACCATTTTGGTTGGATGATGCACCAGGCATTGACCCCTCCCTCCTGTTCGATGATGATGGGCGTGTCTGGTACACGGGAAATCGCAAACCACCAGCAGGCGAAAGTTATATCGGACATCGTGAAATCTGGCTGCAAGCGCTAGATTTGGCAACGATGCAGTTGAAGGGTGAAAGATATTCGCTGTGGGATGGCGCGGTCAAAGGGAATTTACACGCCGAAGCGCCCCATCTGTACAAAATAAATGGATATTACTATTTGATGGTAGCTGAAGGCGGCACGGGACACTATCATTCGGTAACAATTGCTCGCAGCCAACAGATTACCGGACCCTACGAACTGAATCATCAAAACCCAATTTTAACGCACCGTCATTTGGGCATGGATTACCCAATTGTGGGAACTGGTCATGCCGATTTGGTGGAAACGCAACATGGTGAGTGGTGGATGGTGATGCTGGCGATGCGGCCGTATGATGGCTATTTCTACAATTTGGGGCGAGAAACATTTATGGCACCGGTACGCTGGGAAAATGGGTGGCCGATTGTCAGCCCAGGTATTGGCCGGGTTGAATTTGAGCATGAGGCACCAGATTTACCAGAACATCGTTGGCACAGCTTGCCCACAACCGACCATTTTGACACACCTACGCTAGACTATCGCTGGAATTTCTTGCGCACCCCGCGTGAGAAATTTTGGAGTTTGGAAGATCGTCCAGGGCATTTACGATTGAAATTGCGTCCTGAAAAGCTGTCTGAGCGTGTTAATCCTAGTTTTGTGGGGCGCAGGCAGCAGCATATCAACTTTGCAGCACGAACGACAATGGATTTTGCGCCCCAATCAGCAAATGAAAGTGCGGGTGTGGTGCTACTGCAAAATAATGATTTTCATTTTCGAATGATAGTCATGGGCAGTGAAACGGGAACTCCCGCCCTTCGACTGATCAAAAGAGAACGCGGCCAAGAAACCCTCCTCGCCGAAGAACCTGTGTCTGGCTCACGCTTTTACTTTAAAGTGGAAGCCGTTGGGCAAGCCTACAGCTTCTACTTTGCCACCACTGCTGAACAATGGCAGCCTATTGCTGAAGCCGTTAACGGCCGTATTCTCAGCACCCCCGTTGCAGATGGTTTTGTCGGTGCGTACATCGGCCTATATGCCAGCAGCAACGGGCAGCCCAGCGAAAATGTGGCTGATTTTGATTGGTTTGCGTATGTGGGGCGTGATTATTAATGTATACAGTCACATTTTCTTATCGTCGTACTAAAACCAATGTAATATCGTCTTCGCAGTGTCCGTATTGCTCAGAAACTTCGGAATCAACAGAGCCTGGAAGGAAATACTGCCTATCAAATGGCCCAAGATAAAGATTAAGAAAAGCAAATATTTCATTAAGTGTATCGTTAACAATTGATTCGCTCTCTGGAAGGTGATCTTCAACCTCGCGCCTGACTCGCCTTCGAAGAAAACTTGGCTCAACCCAGACCCCAGAATGTGCAACATATCCACTTAGATTCCCACTATCATCAATCCATAAGTAAATCCAATATCGCATTTCGGCATCATAACTGAAAGCGAAATCTCGATGGCTAAGGGTAACGGGGATTTTTACATAAACAAATCTTCTACTAGAGTCATTGGGATGAGGATCTCTTTGACTACGGGGGGATCCTTCAGGCCACATGTCCCATGTAATAATCGGATGTCCTCGCATCACAATTCCCGGCATATCATTGACAGTATTTTCAATCCGAATCGTATAACCAAGTCCGTCGAACAAATCACCGATTGGTAATTCCAATTCGTTTCTGAAATGTCGCACTACTAATATCGAAGACGTCTTATTATCGATATGACTTCTTAAATTATTAATGTTATGGCGAATGACTGGATCATTCAAAGTGGTGGAAAATCTTGCATAGCGACCTTGAAATCGATCATGTTGGAATAAAATTACATCACCTGACACTTCATCTTCAGAGGCGTTAACATTTAAAGAAGATATTGCTTCATTAAGCCAAGCTCCTATTAATGCCCTTCTGCGAGTACGGCGATATACAAATCCTGGCCCATGATTTATAAAGTAAGAACCTCCTGCCTGATCATCACGTCTAAACAATCGAGACCAGATATTATCTACTTCACTAGTTTTTACATCTTCTGAACTGAAAGGTGTACTTAATAATTCTATTGCCCTTTCAATCAACTGCTCAGCTTCTGTGTCAATCTCATTTCGTATTGTGAGTTGGTTAATTGCATTTTCAACAAGTAACTGATTTGCAATTGACGGATCCTTACGGCATCTGTCTGTAAGAATCTTTAATGTGTTTTTTTTATTTTCTTGCTTAAGTTCAGGCAAAATCAATCCCATATTATTGAGAAGATTGGGGGATTCAATGTAATCATTATCGTTTCTAAGTATTTCTTCTTTTGTGAGCTTAACTCTGTTAATTGAATCGTGAACTTTAATAAAGCTTGTGAGCCTTTCATATTTTTCTTCATCTTTCAAACAAGTTTTAATCACTTTCGAAAACTTCTTGACTTCTTGTGGATCAATTAACATTTTTTCTAATTCTTTTTTGTTCATTTTTTCGCCTCCTTTTATTTAATTGAAGTGCTAAGATTTTTTCTTTAAAATCTCTTTTATTCAACAAGATGGTTGGCTACAATAGTTTTTGCTTGGCTCAATATGCGACGGAACTGGTGCAAACACAATCTCAAGATAACTGATAAAAATCAGCCATTTTCAGAAGTAGTTGGATTGCCTCTAAGAACGTATTTAAGAGTGTTAAGAATTTCAAAACGGCCGTTTGCCCATCTACCAACGCAACCAATTCAAGCCGCACTATCTTCAGCAAGCATGAGACAATTCGAGGTGCGCATAAGAAACAATCGCATCGTCTCGATATTTCATGGGAAGCTGGCCATCATGCCTGACCAAAATTTCGAGAATGTTGGCAGAGCAATAATAGTCAAGCAGTTCAATGGTGACCGTGTGCACACGGCCGTTTGCGGGTAGCGTTTGAATAATTGGTGTCGCAATTTGATGCAACCCGTCAATCTCGACTAAATCTGTTGTGATCAGCTTATTTTTAGGCGCTAACATCAGGGTAAGGCGGGCAAATTTTAGTTCTTGTGATGTTGAGAATGATGGATAGACAGGATGTATTGTAAAATCAAAAGTCCAATCTGTACGCTCATCATTTCCATCACCCGTATGTGTAGCCGCCGGATCGCCAATAATAATAAAATCAATATTTATCACCTTTTTTTGATCGGTTCGGATTTGTGGGTTTGTTTCACCCCTAACTAAACTTGTAATGGTTACGCTCATTTTCATAGCCTCCTGCTTATTCATCATTTAGCACCATTAATTGATTACTCGTCTGGCTTGAGATGCGGCGGTTCAGTTGCAAACGCAGTTTCCAGGTGATGAATCAATGTGGTCCAATCACGAGAATGGTAGGTTTCGCCGCTGAGGATGTGTTTAAGGGTGCTGCGGTATTCAATACGGCTGTTTCCCACATCCTCAACCCACACCCGCAGCGTAAACATCTGAGAGTACGTCCTTTCACTTTTCTCGTTCATGACAGCTTCCTGGTAAAAGATGCCCAAACCTCCCTAAACAGAAACTTTCCTTTTCATCAGTACCTCCTCATCGTGCTGGCATGGGCAAATGTCCCAGTTCCAAGCATTTGATTAAACTTTGTTTCTGTGATTCCTAGGGAAAGTGTACAAAAGCAAGCGTTCCAAAAGCGTTCCTGCTCAGTCAATTGTGGCCCTTTAGGATTTCGCGGAGAATGTCCAAAAGTAGGAGCGTACCCTCGTGGTCGCCCTCGACTGGGTGGGTACAAGACCCGCCTTTTCTGGTGGGGTCACGCTATAAATAGTGATATGTTTGTGCCTGTTGGAGTGCTTGATTGAGATGAGAGTGGACTGTATCTGGTTGGTTGTTTCCCAGGCGATGATGGCTTGTTGCAGAACGGCCGTCACCCCCTCCGGCATTCGCAATTGCCTGGGGTCCAACAATAATTGGGCATGGGTGACAGCAGCGGCAATATCGCCTAGTTGTACATTGGCAGCAATTAGCGGCCATAATCCCATTCCCCAAAATGGCATAATGGTAGGAATCGATTTGCAATTTTCTAAAGAGGCTTGCCCCATCTTTTGGGTTTTCTTCAGGTCCCCCTCAACCCAGGCTAGCCAGGCCATATTGCCTTGCGTCTGAGCGATATATTGCTGCATATTCGCTTTTTGGGATGCAGCCATTGCGCGTGGTAAATAGTCGCGAACTTTGTCAATGTCTCGCCGGCGTCTATAAATTAGCGTCAGGTAAGTTAAAATGCGCGATTGCAGCACGACGTCGCTAATTTCTTCCGCTTCACTTTGCGCCATCTGCATATGGCATTCCGCCTCATCCAGGTTGCCATGCCATCCGCACCAAAGATGAGACATCCCCAGTGCGAAGCGGGCAAAAGCAATCTGGCCGATGTGTCCAGATTCCTCAATAGCGGTCAACGACGCCTGCGTGTGCCGAATTGTTTCCGGTGACAGCACATAACGTTCGCGCCGGTAGCCAAGCAGCATCAATCGTTGAAAATAAAAACCGCGTTGGACAGGCAGTCCATATTTGTCCAACACAGGGCGCATTTGCTCTGATAGTTGGGACATCTCTTCATTACGGTTTATGAGGTACAGCACCCAAAGACGGTCAATCTGAATCCATAACCATTCTTGCCGCCAGGCATCCCTGGCCGTTTCCCCCGGTTTGCCCAATACCTGTTCAGCTGTTTGAAATGCCTGAAGCGCCTCGTTAGCCTCCTGCCTTACGGACCAGGTGTTGGCAATTTTGCGGTAGAGTTGAGATTGTCGGA
>QQUD01000503.1 GCA_008501785.1 Chloroflexota bacterium | reverse complement strand
ACAATTGGTTAACGAATTTAGGCATGATTGGACCGGTTGATCCGGGAGATGGGCGGTTTGTGCAAACGGCCGTTATCCTCGGTCTCTCCGCAGATTTGAGCGAATCAATAGCCCGTGCTGTTGGTTATGCTGTGCTGCGCCACAAAAAATTGGCCATGCAGACCAAAGACAGCTTGATGATCGGCATCGGTCATGGCGGTATTGAAGCGATGATTCTTGGCGGCGTGATGGTCGCTGGCAGCATTGGCATGTTGTGGACAATGCGCGACACAGACCTGGCAACACTGGAGCTGACCAAAGAACAGCTCACTATCGTCCAGCAGCAGCTTGCACTGTTCGACAAACCCTGGTTGGCAGTCACGCCGTTGATCGAACGCATGATGGCAATGATGCTGCACATTATTTTGTCGGTGTTGGTCTGGCAGGCGTTTAACAAGCGCAATGTGCTCTACTTTGTGGCAGCGGTGCTGTACCATGCGACGGTTGACGGCTTGTTAGTTTATATCGGTGGGCAAACGCAATCGGCATGGCTGCTCGAGTTAATGATTGCCGGAATGCTGCTGCCGGGGCTGTTTTTGCTGTGGCGCTGGTGGCCTAAGGATGAAAAACGGCCGTTTTCTCACCACCTCCCCTTCCGCACCGAACTAGCCTTGTTTGGCGTCGCCCTTCGCAAAGAATTGCTGCAACAGTGGCGCACCAAGCGCGTGCTTGTTGTCTTCGCAGTCTTCCTGCTGTTTGGGCTAGGATCACCTCTCATTGCCAACTTCACGCCAGAATTGCTGCGCGGCATTGAAGGTGCTGAACAATTTGCCGATCTGATTCCTACACCAACCAACGTCGATGCACTGACACAATATGTAAAAAACATCACGCAGTTTGGCTTCATCATCGCCGTGCTGCTGGGGATGGGGGCGGTTGCTGGCGAAAAAGAAAAGGGCAATGCTGCCATGATTTTGAGCAAGCCGCTGCCACGTTGGGCATTTCTGCTCAGTAAATTCATGGCACAAGCGCTGGTTTATCTGGGCGCATTTTTACTGTCGGCGCTTGGTGCGTTTTATTACACGATGCTGCTGTTTGAGCCATTTGCGTTTTGGCCGTTTATGCTGGGGAATGTGCTGCTGTTGGTTTGGCTGTTGGTATTTACGGCCGTCACCCTCCTCGGCAGCACCCTTGCCAACAGTACCGGAGCCGCCGCAGGCATCGGACTTGCCGGAGCGATCATTTTTCTGCTGGCTGGCAGTATGCCACGCTGGGGCGTCGCCTTTTTCCCATCCGGTTTAATTGCCTGGGCAAGTCAGTTGGGAATAGAAACACCTGCACTGGGTGCAGTCGAAGTGGCCATTTCGCCCCTTACCGGGGCGTTAGCGGCCAATGTGGTGTGGATTGTGGTAATGTTGATTACGGCCGTTGCGGTCTTCGAACAGCAAGAATTGTAAGCCATACGAGTGATTTTTATGAAAAGCAATCAAGTGATTACAAATTTGGAACAAGTCACACCTGAATGGTTAACGGCCGTTCTCACCCAAAGCGGTGCATTGATCGAAGGCGAAGTCATTGATTTTGAGGCAAATGATGGCAGTGGACACTGGTCACAAAATGCCCAGTTGACAATCACCTACAGCAACCAAGCGCTGGGTGAATGCCCCACCCGGCTTTTCCTCAAGCTGGTAGATACCGATACTGGAGATGGCGAATTTTTCTTACCATCCGAAGTCACCTATTACACGCAGGATTACATCGATCTGCCTGACGCACCACTGGTACGCTGTTACGATGGCGCTTATGATGCAGCGCAAAATCGGTATCACTTATTGCTGAGTGATAAGTCAGAAACGCACATCGCTGCGTATGATTTACTGCCATCGTTGGCACATGGGCAGGCTGTAGCAGAAGCATTGGCAACATTACATGCCCACTGGTGGGGAAACGAGAGACTGAAGCAAATTGGGGCGACTTTTCACAATGCAGCACACATTCGCCGCTTTGTGGAAATTGGTACACCAGGTATTCCTTATGTGCAATCTATTTTTGGCAGACGCCTCGAACCACATTGGTCTGAATTAATACAAAAGCTTTTTGCTATGCTGCCAGATGCCCTGGCAATACGATCCCAGGATTCAACTCATTTTACGCTCCTTCACGGCGACCCAAATCCGGGCAATTTACTGGTTCCAAAAGTTGGGGAACGGCCGTTATATCTAATCGATCAACAGCCATTTGATTGGAGCCTGACAACGTGGCTCGGGGTTTACGATCTGGCCTATGTGATGGCGCTCTATTGGCGAAACGCTCTGCGGCGCGAGCTTGAAATCCCCGTCTTGCGCCATTACCACCAGACATTAACAACACGTGGTGTAAAAAACTACGCATGGGAACAGCTCTACAACGATTACCGTTTGTCCGTAGCATTAATGGTTCCGATTGCGGTGGAGTATATGCGAGACGGTGGCGATCCAGACTGGAATGAGTTTCGCTTTGGGCTGGTACAGCGCACGCTCACAGCATGTGACGATTTAGACAGTTGGCAGCTATTATTGTCGTCTAGCCAACTTAGATAAACCACAACCTTCATTATCCAATAAAACAAAGCATTGCATCGGCCAAAATTTGCTTCTCCGAAACCAAGACGCTAGGATTCAGCAAAAAAGGCTAAAAGCTAATCGCTGATATCTGAAACCTGATACCTAACACCTTACCCAAGGAGAAACAAAGTGGACCTAGAAAAAGCAACCCGCGCCATCAAAATAAACTGGATTTTGACATTGCTCTTTGGTGGGGGCAGCATCATCGTGACCATCGCTTACGCATTGGGAGGCACCTCCATCGCAGATGTCGCCCTTTGGAATTGGGTAGAGCTTCTCCTCACATTTGGATTCGCATTTGCCATTTACAAAAAAAGCCGGATCGGTGCCGGACTTTGGTTAGTTTTTTTTCTTGTCACGCAATTACTCGGTTGGCTCAGCTCAGGGGTGGCAGGACCACCCATTGGCCCCATTATTCTGCTCTTTTTCTTCTTCCAGGGTTTCCGTGGCGCAATGGCTTACCATAAGCTTAAAGAAGAACCGGCTGATTCGGTAACTGCTTAACAAAAAACGGCCGTTTTATCATCTCAACACTTTATTTCATCAGGACGGCGGCATCCCAATATTGAAACCAAAGATAATGGGGGCTTGAACAATAGAGCCTTTTCCATCACCCAATTTCAAGCGCAAGCCATCCGGATTTTGATCAACAACCCCACTCTGATCAACCAGCGCATAAACCTCAGTTAGCCTACAACGCGCAATAGCCTACGTCATCAAACGTCACATGCTCAACACGCTTGCCTATTTGCCCATCTTGCAATGGCATCGCGGCGAAAAAGAGCAGGCCAATTGCGCTGTACGTGTTTGCCCAGCATCATCCAGCGTTTGATTCGGAACAGCATGAGATTTGGGCACAAGCGAAAGAATTGATGGGAGCCAGCCGCGATTGACCGCCTAGCTCAGAAAGTGGACACAATTTTTTAACAAGATTGCAATATATTGAACTAAATTGGCAGGTGTTTATTAACTTGATGAAGCAAATTTAGAGCTGCCTGACCTAGACCCTAATGAAATGACCAAAAATAATAATGCCGACAGCACTAACAATATTGGACTCTGGCGAAATCCACATTTGGGGATCGGAGTGG
>QQUD01000123.1 GCA_008501785.1 Chloroflexota bacterium | reverse complement strand
TTTGGTCCTAGTAGGGGCTACCAAACCTGGCTTGGAAATCTCAGCCCGTGTGGCGGCTCGATTGAGCATGGGATGTGCTTCTTTTTGTGTTGATTTTGATTTAGATGATGACAATTTTGTCACGGCGCAGTGCATGATTTACAGCGGTATGGGCAAGAACACATACAAAATCAAAACGCAGCCTGCGATGGCAATCGTCTCACCAGCTGTGTTTATGGCTGTTGAGACGGGTGGAGTGGCTGAGGTAACGGCCGTTGATGTCACCATCAAAGCACCAGCCATGACCGTACTCGAATACAAAGAAAAAGCCGCTGCCAGTGTGCGTTGGGAAGATGCGCCCATGATAGTTGATGTTGGCCAAGGCATGAGCGAAAAAGAAAACCTCGCAATCGCTGAAGAACTGGCCGCATTGTTCGAGGGACAGGTTGCCTGTACTCGACCTATTTCCTCCGAACGAGATTGGTTCCCCGAATGGCTGGGGCTGTCCGGCAAGAAAGTTCATGCCGATTTGTGTGTCACACTCGGTGTTTCCGGCTCAATCCAGCACGTTGTTGGTATCCGCGATTCCAAGACGATTGTAGCCGTCAACAGCGACGAGAATGCCGGTATCTTCTCACAAGCTGATTATGGCGTTGTCGCTGATCTGCATGAATTTGTACCAGCACTTGTTGCTGCTTTAAAAGCACGGTCAGCAAAATTAGCATAAATGTCCGTCAACAATTAACCTCCGAAGTCTCGGAAGACCTCGGAGGTTTCAAGAAAAGAACTTTGAAGAGGTAAAAAAATGTCTAAAAAACGCGTAGGTATTGTAGGTGGCGGCATCATTGGGACCGCAATTGCATATTTTCTCAGCAAAAACGAAGAGGCTGAGGTCTATTTATTTGAAAAAAACACGCTCGGTTCAGGAACCACAGCCAAATCAGCCGGAACCCACTGCCTGATTGACGACTCGCTTCCCCATGAGTTTTGGTCAGTTCGTCTCTTTGGGTTTGAGTTTTACATGGATTTGGAAAAAAATGAGCCTGGTTCCGCTGGTTTTGAAAAGACCGGTACGCTGCTGGTTGCGCCTTATCCCGAATACGAAATGTATGGCCTGCAAGCTGTTGATTTAGCTAAAGCGGCTGGTTACACTGCCGAATATTGGAAAGACCCAGAAAAAATCCGCGAAATCCTCCCAGACTTGACCCTAGACAGCATTTTGGGCGCGGCTTACTCCCCAGATGATGGTTTCGTCGATCCGACCATGATTTCGAACACATTGGGTCGTCTGGCTCGTGAAAATGGCGCTGAGGTTATGATCGCCACCGAAGTCACCGGCATTATTGTTGAAGATAACAAAGTTACCGGCGTTGAAACCACAAAAGGTCATTTTGATCTCGACGTGATGGTAGATGCAACCGGTCCTTGGACGCCATTCTTTGGCAAATTGGCTGGATTGGAATTGCCCATTATTCACACCAAAGCGGAAGTGTTCATTTTAGAACCACAAGAAAGCCTGGGCTACGAATTCCCCGTCTTGAAGTACCCGCGTTTCTACGCTCGCAAAGACAAAGACAACGTTTTCATCTGTAAAGCGCACCTCACCATGGATTTGAACAATCCAGAACATGCTGGTGTCTGGAATCCTGATGAACTGCCAATGACTGGCGGCACAGACCCTTATTTCTGGGACTTCCTCACCGAAGAGCTGCTCAAACATTACCCACGCCTGCTGGAATCTTCGTTGGCGAATGACTGGGTTGGCTATCGCGCTGAACCGAAAGATTACATGCCTATTTTGGGTGAAACGCCAGTTGAAGGGTATGTGTTGGCGATTGGCGCGGGTGGTAATGGCGTTATCGAAGGGCCAACGATTGGCCGCGACATTGCTCACTACGTGATGACTGGTGAAAAATCATGGTTCATGGCAAGATTGCCGCTGTCACGCTTTGAAGGTGAAGTCGAAAAACCTCACAAAGTAACCTGGTAACAATTCGTAAGCAAAAAAAGGCGTATTAATTGCGCCTCATTTCCCATCTCCTCAGAGGGACAGCGCAGAAGAAGATGAATCCATCTTCAAAATCTGCATCCGCTGTCCCTTCTTTTAGTTAGATTTCACAGGTAGGGGCGCACCCTTGTGGTCGCCCTCCTCTTCTGTGGTCACATTCCTTTTGGGTCGCCCAAGACAAGGGCGCACAAGGCCGCGCCCCTACAAATTATTGGTCGTTTGGAATGTATTAGCGGCTATAAATTTCAGGAAGAGAAGATCATGTCAGAACTCGTTTATCAACTGATTCAACAAGAAGAACAACGTCAAATAGATAAGATTGGGCTCATTCCGTCTGAAAATCATATGTCGCCGCAGGTGACAAAAGCGCTGGCTTCGTGTCTGTCGAGTAAATATTCGGAAGGCTATCCTGGCAAACGCTATTACGAAGGCAACCAGATTGTCGATCAGCTAGAAAATCTAGCGATTGATCGGGCTAAAAAGCTCTTTGGCGTGCCCTTTGCCAATGTGCAGGCTTATTCTGGTTCACCGGCTAACTCAGCTATTCAGTTTGCATTGCTGGCACCTGGAGACACGCTGATGGGGCTGCGATTGGGTGGCGGGGGTCATCTCACACATGGTCATCCAAAAGTGACTTTCTCTGGGAACCATTTTCGTTCCATTCAATATGGTTTGGATGAAAATGCGCGGATTGATTTTGACGAAATGTTGGCAATGGCACAAGAACATCAGCCAAAAATGATTATTGCTGGGACAACCTCTTATCCTTTGGCGCTGGACTTTGCTCAGTTTCGCAAGGTGGCAGATGCGGTTGGGGCCTGGTTAGTGGCTGATATTTCGCACATTACCGGTTTGATTATTGGTGGCGAACATCCATCACCCATTCCACATGCTGATGTGATCATGACGACCACGCATAAAACCTTACGCGGACCACGCGGAGCCATCATCATGGTGACGGGACGTGGTTTGGCGCGAGACCCGAAGCTGGGCAACAAAATTGACAAGGCCATTATTCCTGGTTTGCAGGGCGGCCCGCACAATGCGACAACGGCTGGTATTGCAGTTGCTTTGGAAGAAGCCGCGCAGCCAGAATTTCGTACTTATTCGCGGCAAACACGGCTTAATGCAAATGCGTTGGCGGATTCATTGCGGTCACGCGGCCTGAAAATGGTGGGTGACGGCACCGAAAATCATCTGATTGTGGTTGATTTGACGCCGTACAGTGTTGGTTTGGGTACGCAAGTTGCGTATGCAATGGATGTGGCTGGTTTGTATGCCAATCGCAATACGATTCCTGGTGAACCAGGGTCGCCGTTTTATCCCTCTGGGCTGCGGCTCGGTACGCCGCTGGTAACGACGCGGGGTATGAAGGAAGCTGACATGGCGCAGATTGGGGAATGGATTGCGAAAGTGGTTGAACATGTCAAAGATGAAACGCTGCCCACAGAGAGAAAGCAGCGTGCCACTTTTGTGAAGGCATTTAAGGCGCAAGCGAATGATGATCCATTTTTGCTGGCAATTCGAGATGAAGTGAAGGCGCTGGCGATGCAGTTCCCTTTGTTTCAAATGTAGGTTTTTTGATAATCGATCTTCCTGGCGGTACTCGAACTTTTGGGGAGATTCGTAGCAAATTGAGCAAGGTTAAAAATGAAGCAATTCATCTTTACAAATCCGACTGAAGAGGGC
>QQUD01000523.1 GCA_008501785.1 Chloroflexota bacterium | reverse complement strand
GGGGTTTGGTCTGGGCCGAGGAAATAATTATCCATGCCCCGCGTGAAGGGTTTGTATTCATGCGCCATTAACTGAACCGCCAATCGCTTTGAGAAAGAGGTTTTTCCTGAACAAGATGGGCCAGCAATCAGCACCAGCCGAATATCTGGTTGGTGGTTAACAATTTTTTCCGCAATATCTACAATACGGCCTTCGTGCAGTGCTTCGGTGACAAGAATTAGTTCGCGAGCGCGACCATAATGGGTCGATTGATTGAGATCGCCAATGTCATTTACTTCGAGCAAATCTAGCAGTTTGGCATTCTCGGTGAACAAGCTTTGCAGTTTACTAACATCACTGACCTTTTTGAGAACTGTAGCGGTGTCAGGTCGCGGATAGCGCAGCAAAAAACCACCCTCTGTCGGTTCGATATCCCAGAGCGTGATATAGCTTGTAGAAGGGATCATGTACCCAAAGAAATAATCTTGCACATCGCCCAAGGTGTAAAGCGTCACATAATCTTTTTCGCGGCTTTCCAGCAGGCGCAGCATGTCATCGTCTTGTTGTGCTTTAAACACGGCGATCGCTTCTTTAAGAGGCACTTCAGCACGCTTGATTGGCAAATCATTGTCGATGAGTGTTTGAACGGCCGTTTTCAGCAATCCAATTTGCTCAAGTGTAAGCGGGGGGCCATTGGTGACGGTGCCGTACAACGCGCCAAAAGGCAGGTCATGATTAAGCGCCAGTTTGGTGTCACCAAATAAATTGTGAGCGGCTGTCCGCAGAATGAAAGCGAGCGAGCGCTGATAAATGCGCACCCCATCGGTGCTGCATAGGGTAATTGGCTTGACGGTAGAGTCTGTCTCGATTGGATAGGTCAACTCGCGCAATGCGCCATTGCATATGGCTGCGACGACCGTCTTTTCTGTGCTGTGGTCTGGCTGGCGAACCGGTGGGACGAGTTCGGGTCGGGCAACGGCGAAAAAGTCTTCTATTGTTGCGCCAACTGGGGCGCTATAGACCTTGTTGCTGTCTTCAAATGTGACGCGCACAAATGTGCGTGACCTGGCGGGTTTTATTCTCTCACGATGGGATTGGGGCATAACACCTCTTTTGATAAAGTAAACATCAATAAAACTAACAATTATACCAAAGGAAATCCGTTCGGATGATATTGGTTTTCATTGTGAGGGGGTGATTGGGATTTGATTGGGGGTGTGGGGGGAAACGGCCGTTATTAATTGTCAATTGCTAATGGTCAATTGTTAATTGTCAATGGGGGAAACGGCCGTTTCTTTCCTCCCACACCTCCAACACAAATCAAGCCGAGAACGACTTTACCCAAAGTATTCTTGAGGGATCTGGCAGAATGAAGTGGCTGGAAACCAAAGAAAAGGACTGGCGCGGTCCGAAGACCGGCCAAAAGCGAGGGGTATGTTAATCCTCATTTTGAAGCAAGAATTGAGCATACTCCACTAACTTTTGTTGATTTTCTTCATTTAGATTTTTCGCAATATTGATTAATTCATTAAAAAGGGATGTATCAGGAGGTGGTGTGATAATGCCAGCTTCTTGGAAAATGCGTTCAGTTGGAACTTGTAAAGCTCTGGCAACGGCTTTACAAAAGCGTTTTCCAGGTCCACGTTTGCCAGACATTACTTCAGAAATAGAGGTTGGTGACAAACCTGATCGCCGTGCTAACTCTCGTTGGGACCAACCGCGTTTGTTGAGTTCTTCGTTCAAAAAAGTTGACAAATTGTTCTGCATAAAGAATAGTTTACTATCGTTTTGTTCTGTTTGTAAGTTTATTATGTTCTTAATTATTGACACTCGTGAATACTTGTGCTAAACTGGGGTTGTTCTGTTTTTAAGTGCAATACGTCCTTTGTATAGACACGCGACGTTGTTTCATAAGAAAAGATAATCATGATAAAAAAGCCAATTTCCACTGCAAATGCTGTAGAAACAGCCTATTCATTTTTGCGTCATTTTGGATTCATTCTTGATGAGTTAAGTGCGCAAGGATTGGTATTGTGGCTAGATGATGATGACAGGTGGCAATGGCGTTGGCAGGGAACTGACCTTAAATCAACACAAGGCTTTTGGGCGATGGGTGAAGCGGTGGTGGATGCGGTAAACGGCCGTTTCCCTGAAACATTCGCCATCTCTGACTAACCAGTTTCTTTTAGATTTGCAGGTTGGGTGATTGGGGGAGGGAATACGGCCGTTTATCATCCCCCCAAATCAAATCAGTAATTAAAGTATGGGCTGCTTCTCCCAATAGATCGACTTGGGAAAACCTATTGAAAAAAGAGGTCGGAGACCAAAGAAAGGAACTGGCGCGGTCCGAAGACCGGCCAGAGCGAGGGGTTTTTCAGTTTTTCGATTTTAAGCCGCAATCGACCGCCGATAAATTGCCGGTCTAGAAATCGGCACCCGGTAAACCGGGTTTTTCAGCCGAGTTCACTCGGCGCGGTTAACTCGCCCTGGTGTTCACGCCTGGGCGAAGATGGCAAATAACGACTACTGAAAAACCGTGATGATATTGGTATTTTCATTGTGAGGGGTTGATCGGGATTTGGTTGGAGGTGTGGGGAATACGGCCGTTTACTATCCCCTGCAACTGGATTAAATCATTTAATCGAACGACTTTGACAGAAATAGAAGAATAGAGGACAGAGACCAAAGAAAAGAACTGGCACGGTCCGAAGACCAGCCAGAGCAGAGGGGAGAGGACACTTCAGGCCATTAATCGAATCCCAGCCTGTTCTGACCAATCTGATGATCGACCAGAACAAGCTGATTATTTCTGTATTATTGGATGAATTGCGGCATCGAAATTTTTATCACCTTTGTATCATCGGCAAATAAATATTCCTCGGTGGCACAATTTTTACTGTCACCGGAATTTCGATAGATTGCCCTGGTAAATCGGAGCTAGTCACGGTTATAGTCGCGTAGTGGAGTCCTTCTTCCAGACTTGAATCATTATAGGTTATGTTAATGATCCCTGGTGTTGATCCAGATGTTTTATCCAATTGCAGCCATGTTTCGTTAGATACGGCACTCCAGTTAACAATATTGGTTACATTTTGATTATAAATGGAGACCGTATCACCAACTGTACCTAATGCTTGGTCAAGAAGTACAATTGAGGGACCTGCCTGTAGACCGTCATCAGGCCTTACCAAGTCTGGGTCATCGACAATGGTGACGGTCACTGTATCAGAAGCCAATCCGCCATCCCCATCATCGGCTTGCAAAGTAATAATGTGCGTACCAAGCGAAAGGCCGGTGAGGCTTAAAAATGCCCCATTTCCCAACACGCCGTCAATATTCGACACCCATTGCAGTTGATCCGCAGGCATTGAACCAGTGTCGATATCATATGCATTTGCTTCCAATGCAAGAGTTTGGTCATTCAAAAATGTTGCTGGTTCTTCTGGGTTAATAATTTCTATCTCTGGTATGTGATTAGGCACTATCACAGTTGCATCTGATTGATCGCTGGCTGTATAAATGCCATCACTTACCCAAACCCTAAATAATCCCTCATTGCTTCCTGGTATATTGATAGCATCGATCTCAATACTTGTTTCGGTGATATTTGTGGCTAGGATTTTCCAGGTCTGACCATTATATTCACTGTATTGAACATTGAAATAAAGTGGATCGTTATCGGGATCGGACGCGGTCCAATTTACC
>QQUD01000192.1 GCA_008501785.1 Chloroflexota bacterium | reverse complement strand
CTGCGATATACGAAAAGGCCAGGTCCTGAACCTGTGGGGCACTGGCCAAACCATTTGCAGGAAAATGACCAGCACTCAGGTCAAGCCCAATTAATTGAGCAATGGTTCGTGCTCGATTGCGCACTTTTGACTTAGCCATATCGGTGAAAGCGTGCATGCCTGCTACCAGCTTATCTTCAGCAACCGCTGGTGGATCATCATCAAGAATGTCAAACTGTGTGGCAAACAAATCTCGAATAAGTGCAAAAGGAATTTGGCGTGATCGTTCGTATGTTCTGCCTTTAAAAGTGGCTATGTTATTTGATGAAGTTTTGATCCAGGTGTTAAATTCATGTAATAAACGCGATTTACCTACACCTGCTTCGCCAACAATGGTGACAACACGCCCTTTTTGCTGCGCCATTGCCATTTGGGCCACATGTTTCAGCTGTTTTAACTCATTGTCTCGCCCAACCATGGGCGTTTCAATACCCTCAACACCGCGTCCGGTTGTGTAAAATAAGCGCGACTTGACGCCCAAAACCATATAAACGGGAATCGGTTCGGAGCGCCCGCGAATTTCAACTGGCCCCAGCGGTTCAATATTGAAAATACCACGCACCAACATGTAGGTATCATGAGATATGAGAATACCGCCAGGTGAGACAGTTCTTTCCAAACGGCTGGCGACGTTTACCGCATCACCAATGACTGTGTACTCATCACCACTGCCAACTTCGCCGAGTAAAACCGGCCCCGTATTGATGCCTATGCGAATTTGCAGTTCACGGAGCGGATGACGGCCGTTATCACCCAACGGCAGAGGCAGCGCCCCCGTCTCACGCAGCGACTCCATTTCATTCATAAAATCGCTGAGTGCCGCTCGCATCGCTAGTGCAGCACGTAAGGCTTGCTCAGGATCATCTTCACGAGCAGCAGGCACGCCAAACAAACCCATCACTGCATCCCCAATATGCTTGTCAATCACGCCATTGTGGCGGGTGATGGCACCATCTAACCGCCGCCACAATACATTCATGATGTCTAGCATGTTGGTGTTAGGAATGGACTCAGCCAGCCCGGTAAACCCTGTCACATTAGCGAATAAAATGGTAACTTGTTTACGTTGAGAAGTGCGACGGGTCCCATCCCCATCGGTGAAGGCATCTATTCGGGCCATTTTCTCCCGAAGCGTGTCTACGGTCGTATCAACAACGACATCTGTCAAAAACGGCCGTTGGGCTTCTAAAGAAGCAATGGCATAGCGTAACTGCTCACGTTCACTGTTCATCTAAGAATTACTGCAAATTTTTCTCAATAATTATATTGTGAATACAAATCATACGATTTTACCAATAAGACAACCGACAAAGCGCCACATGCGTTTTATTCAAGTGACAACTATAGCACATGCTTATCATATTGTGTAAGCATATTAGCGTTTTTTTGCACGATTTTTACAAGTTGATAGCTGCGTTGATTAAGGCACCTGATCACTAACCCAGGCTGCCGAAGCACAGTTCAAAACAGGTGAAACAGCCCACCGTTCGTACCCTGTATGGGGATGGATGAATCGAACGTAGCCATCATGCCCATAGGCCAACCAGTTTCCATCTGCTGACCAATCCAGGTAGTGGTGAGGCGGTAACTCATATTGATTGTGCATGGTCACAGTGCGGGTGGTTTCGGTTTGCATATCGTGCAGATAAAGCACCCACACAGATGGAGATTCGCTCAAGCTGGTGATAGTTAGAAAACGGCCGTTTGGCGACCACCCATACCCCCGACGCACATTAGCCGGTTCATCCAAAAATACAAATCGATGCTGTGCCGTGCCATCAAGCATGTTGTAGGCAAATAAATGGGCAGCCCCCTGTTCTGCAACCGCATCAACTGTGGTAATCAACAATTGATCAGGATTGTTGGGACTAGACAACACTGCATCTATTTTAAATGCATCTTTTTGCAGATGATCAGGCATCGAAACGCTTAGATCGCTGGCGGTAAGTAATATTGTTGTCTCTGCTGAGTCAATATCGTGTAAGTAGACGGCCGTTTCCCCCACCGTCACATCAAACTGCGTGAACCCAAAACGGCCGTTATCCAACCAAAATGGCGCAGCACCAGCCACTTCCACTTCAGAAACATCGGAGATGATGCCATCACGATTACCGAGATGCAAAACCGATTCCAGACGCACATCCACCTGTGCAAATTCAACGCCCACTAACGTCCGCGCCCCATTTGGCGACCAGGTAGGATAGCCATCAGCCACCTCAAGATTGCAGGACTCACCAGCCAAACAAGAAGCCACAGGAAATACGCCAAATGGGGCCAGATTTTGCATGGGACCTGAAAGCAAAAGCCGCTGTCCGGTAGGGTCTAGCATGAGAGGCACAACCCCAGGGGTACTCGAGGTACGCGGCCACGAAATCTCGATTTTTTGTCCATTGGCCCATAAAAACAAGTCTGAAATCGATGCAGATGTGATTTGTTCACCAACTACAACACCGACATCACCAGACAAACCATGCAAAAAGGCAGGGCCGATTACGGACCGACTCAAATAGCTAAATTCATTTGTTTTTACATCGTATCGCACTAAAGACCACTCTAATTGGTTATCTTCGCAAAGCAGATACAAACCTTGACCGGGCAATGGAAATGGCGGCGTTGATTGTGCCATTCCAGATTGCTCATACCAAAAACTGAGCCACGCTTGTTCGGGCAGCAGATTGGACTGCAATGGGACTAAGACGTGCTGTATCCAATCTGAATACGGCCGTTCTGCAAACGCAATCAAACTTTGCTGAAATTCAACAGTGGTGAGCAGCTCTAACTCATTGATTAGGTAATCAACCAGTGCAAACGCTGCCCCATCCTGGTCAGGGGTGGGAAACGGCCGTTTTTCCTCCCAAACATCCTGCAAATCCGACCAACCTGTTGGGTTTAGCAAAAATTGCTGATAGTCTGATGCAGCCAGCGGCCAGGGCTGCAAGCTCAACTGTGCCATCATATCTGCCAACGCTGCCTGATACAGTACCGAATCAAAACAGCATTCCGCATCTAGCAAATCAGCCACCACTGCCGTCAAAATAACGCTGGCATACCCACGATACAGCGCCTGATAGCTGGCTTCATTCACCGGCAGCCCAATGAGAGAGGGTGTCGGCATGGGTGTTAGCCGCAGCTGTCTCTGTCGAATCTGGGGCAGCCAGGACACTGAAACCCCTTGTGACGTATTCAACCATTCAGAATCGGATGTAAATGTGAGACGCACTTCAAGCTGATCTGAGCAGTTTAATTCGGAGAATTTGGTGCAAAGCTCTAGCAGTTTCTCGTCAATATCAAGCGCCAGCCGCCGCGCAATCTCTGCATCTCGTTCCAGGTAACGCAGCACCAAAATCTCACCGGTGAACGTTTGCGGTTCTCCCCAAAATTCAGGTTTGGGCGGTGACAGCAACCAGCGGGTGGAGCCAAGACGATAAACGGCCGTCTCCTGCAAACGAATCGTTTCGGTCAGTCCATTGCCAATTTCTATGGCATATTGCTGCTCAGTAACCAATTCGGCTGCGGTCAAATCGGGTGATAGAGTAATTGTTGGGGTAATCGTGGTATGTGGTGGCAGCCAGTGCAAGTAAAAAGGAGTGCGATCATAGAAACGGCCGTTTTCCACCAACGCATTGACCGTCCGCACCCACTCAATA
>QQUD01000190.1 GCA_008501785.1 Chloroflexota bacterium | reverse complement strand
AATGATGAATTGATTGATAAATCAATGGTGTCGTTGTTAAGTAATGCAGATATTTATGAATCTATTCAACCAGCCCCTGATGAATTGCTAGTTAACAAATTGGTGCGTGAGCTAGCATTGGAGCATGTAACTGGTAAAGAGGTGCATGTGTTGTTAACGGCCGTTCCCCGCCAAAACAACATCAACGAAGGGGGCGCTATTGTTGTTGTCACCGATTTGTCCAAACAAAAAAAGATAGAGCAAGCTCTTTCAGATGCCCGTGACCAGGCGATTGAAGCATCTCGCCTCAAATCAGAATTTTTGGCGAACATGAGCCACGAGATTCGTACACCACTCAATGCTGTCATCGGGATGACGAGCTTGATGCTAGATTCACAGCTAACGCTTGAACAACAAGATTATGCCGAAACAATTCGCAGCAGTGGTGATGTGCTTCTTTCGTTGATTAACGACATTCTTGACTTTTCTAAAATTGAAGCAGGTAAGTTGGAGTTGGAAGAACGGCCGTTTACCGTTCGCAACTGTGTCGAGGAAGCATTAGATGTCGTCGTTACTAAAGCCTCTGAAAAAGGGCTTGAATTGGCTTATATCATTGATGATATTGTCCCTCACGATATTGTCGGTGATGTGACCCGGGTCCGCCAAATTTTTGTCAATTTACTCAATAATGCCATTAAATTTACAGACAGTGGAGAAGTTGTCTTGTCTGTTGCTACTGTGCCAAACAAAACAAAATCTAAAACATCCAAGACGCTTCAATTTTCTGTAACAGATACGGGCATTGGGATTCCAGAAGATCGCTTAAACCGATTATTTAAATCATTTAGCCAGGTTGATGCATCTACCACGCGCAGATTTGGTGGCACTGGGCTGGGTTTGGCCATTAGCAAACAATTGGTAGAAATGATGGGGGGCAACATTTGGGTAGAAAGCGAAGAAGGAAAAGGGTCTACCTTCCACTTTACCGTTGTTACCAGTGTTGCCAATGGCGAACGACATGTTTACACACAAAAAACACAACCTCACTTGGCCGGGAAGCGCTTGTTAATTGTTGATGACAATGAAACCAATCGAAAAATATTGATGAAGCAAGCCAAATTATGGCAAATGCTCCCCCAGGCGGTGGAATCTGGACCAGAAGCAATTAAATTGCTGCAGCAGGGCGAACTGTTTGACTGCGCCATTTTGGACATGCAGATGCCAGAGATGGATGGCATCATGTTAGCCGCCGAAATTCGTAAATTGCGTGATGAAAAAACGTTGCCTTTGGTCATGCTCAGCTCAATTGGAGATCGGGATGAGTTTAAAGAATCTAATTACTTTGTTGCGTTTTTGACGAAACCGATTAAGCAACAATTATTGTTAGAAACTTTGATGGGGGTGTTGTCGGATGCAAGTGTACCCATCAGTCGTGCGCCTAAAAAATTAAAAGTTGATCCCGAAATGGGCAAAAAGCACCCGCTGCGAATTTTGCTCGCCGAAGACAACCTGGTCAACCAAAAAGTGGCCTCGCGTATTCTGGAGCGCATGGGATATCGGTCTGATATCGCCGCAGATGGCCTTGAAGTGCTTGAAGCATTGCAGCGCCAACCCTATGATGTCGTACTCATGGATGTACAAATGCCATATATGGATGGTGTCGAAGCGACAGAACAAATACGAGATATTTGGCCAGTTGAACAACAACCAACAGTCATTGCCATGACTGCCCATGCACTTACCGGTGACCGAGAAAAATACCTGAATGCAGGTATGGATCAGTACATTAGTAAACCTGTACGTATTCAGGAATTGTTACAAGCCTTAATGGATTGTACTCCCCTTGCAAAATAAAGAATTTTGATGTCCCAGAAGTGGTTTAAAGCTTCTGGGAAAATTTTTATAAAATGTTAGTGAACTTTCACCAGCTCAACTTCAAAAATAAGCGTCGCATTTGGTGGAATAACACCGCCCGCACCCTTTCTCCCATAACCAAGATTTGGCGGGATAATTAAAGTGGCAGACCCACCTTCCTTCATCAAGGCAATTCCTTCATCCCATCCGCTAATAACCTGGCCAACACCTAACTTAAATTTGATTGGCTCACCACGTTTGTGTGAATTATCAAACTCTGTGCCATTTTCCAGACGACCGGCATAATGGACACTGACAGCTTTCCCCTTTTTAGGGGATGCTCCGGTTCCTGCCTTTGTTTCAATATATTCAAGCCCTGAACTTGTACGCATCATAAACTCCTTGAATAGCAATCAGCAATCAGGTATCAGCTATCAGTTTTCTGGCTGATGGCTGATACCTGATTGCTGATACCTGACAGCTAACTACTAACTCCCATCATCAATCGAGAGCAATTCTACTTCAAAAATCAATGTAGAGTCTGGTGGAATACGGCCGCTTCCTGACGGTCCATAGGCTAACTCAGATGGAATCACAAGTTGAACCTTTTCGCCAACTTTCATCAGCGCTACACCTTCATCCCAACCTGGAATCACACTTCCCGTACCCAGGACAAATTCAAAAGGTTGATCGCGGTCATAAGAAGCATCAAATTGCAGCCCATCTTCCAACCAACCACGATAATGAACCGTTACCAGTTGCCCTTGCTCAGGTGTATCGCCGTCGCCTTCTTCCAAAATAGCGACCTTTAATCCGCTTTCTGTTTCGGTGAAGTCAGATTCATCAACTTCTGTTGGTGGTGGGGGTGCCGGTTGCACTTCAACTAATTCCATTTCAAAAACAAGTGTGGCGTTAGGTGGAATAACGCCACCGCTTCCTGCCTCACCAAATCCAAGCTCGGGTGGAATGATAAATTGGGTACGTTCTCCAACCTGCATTAAAGCAATGGCTTCATCCCAACCTTCCATAATTTCGCCACGTCCCAATGAGAATGTGATCGGTTGCCCATTTGCTTTCGAGCTGCCGAGGGATGTGCCATCTTCCAACCAGCCATCAAAATGAATGGTAACAATGCTCAACGCTTCAGGTTGTTCTCCGTCGCCTTCTTGCAGTACAAAATATTTCAAGCCACTATCAGTGACCGTATAATCACCTTCATCTACCGAAATAGCGGGTGGCAATGGGGTTGGGGTTGGTGGTGGTGGGCTAATACTTATCAACTCAACTTCAAACCGCAGTGTGGAATTGGGGGGAATGACGTCTCCAGCACCCTGCTCACCATAGGCAAGTGCTGGTGGAATAATTAAGATTGCTTTGCCCCCTGGTTGCATAAACGAAATACCTTCATCCCAGCCAGGAATTACTTGTCCCGTGCCTAATGGAAATGAAATGGGTTCGCCTCGTGAATAAGAACTGTCAAATTCGGTGCCATCTTCCAGCGTGCCCACGTAGTGAACGCTGACAATGTCGCCTGGAACCGGTTTGTCACCTGTGCCTGCTTCAACTTCAATGTACTGTAAACCAGAATGCGTTGTCATAGATGACGCATCTGTGTCCTCAGATGAAGTGCTGACCACATCAGATGTGGTATTTGCCTCATCAGATGTGGTATTTGCCTCATCATGAGTTGCATCTTCCATTGTTTCATCATTCGTTTCAGTTGGGATACCCTCAGCCGGACCACATGCCGCGAGTAAAAGAACAAGTGCGGCAATTACCAGCCGTAAGATCATAGGTTGTTTGTATTTCACAAAAGACTCCTTCAAAGTGTTACTTGTGGGGATTGTATGACTTTGCTGTTAATTGGGCGAATGTGATGTTGAAAAACCTTTCTTTTGTTACTTGGATTTTATTTTTCTTAGTTGCTGCTCATTCGCTAATCATGAAATTTATGCAGATTTATTGACTATGCAGGCACATTAGGTTAGGCAAATAATTTTGCACGAATGAAGTTTAAGAGGATTCGTTACTTCCTATTATTCGCTGTCCTCTTCCAATGGCAAAATAGGCGTGTAATTTTGGGGATGTTGCGCAATCGCACCCCTGTAAAATTGACTCAGTTGTTTTTTGACCACGTCAACGTTTTCTACTGCTTCAATCGGCGAGCCAATCGCGATTCGTTTACGGCCGTAATCCAATAAAATCGGCACAATCGGCACACCCGCTCCCTTGGCAATGTGATAAAAACCCATTTTCCAGCGTTCAACCTTGCTGCGGGTTCCTTCCGGTGCCAATCCTAACAGTAACTCAGAATGCTTGTTAAACTGCATCACCATTTCGCCAACCACACCATGCGCGGCACGGCGGTCAATGGGAATGCCACCCATGTGAAGCCAAAAAGGCTTCAAAAAACCATTTACAAACGTGTGTTTGCCCATCCAAGACATGCGGATGCCAGTTGCCACCAAATAGGTGAGCGCAATTGGAAAATCCCAGTTGGATGTGTGTGGCGCACCGACATAGACGGCTTTCGGGATATTTGGAATATTTCCTTCGAGTTTCCAACCTGTCACGCGCAAAATGGTTTGACCAAATGCGCGTGACAGACGATTTCCACGAGATGGTGTTAATTTACCTAATTGGGGAATGTGGTAACTCATGCTTCAAAGTTGACTAAAGTGTTTCCTGTTTTTGCAGATGCCAATAAATCGATGGCTGCTTGCAAAACAGCTTTTTGTGTCTCCGGTTGGTGTGCGGGTCCCAAAGGCTGCCCTAACAAAAATGGTGTTAACAAAACACGAGGCGCTTTTAAGCCTGCAAATCGTTCGTGAAATGATTTGACCGCAATAATAACGGTTGAAATGCCAGCTGCTTCCATCAATCGTGCGATGTGTCCAACGGACACATGACAAACCGGTCAAACGGGAACGAGAACGGCCGTTTCCACCCCCCGTTCCCTAAACATTTCCACCCACGCTGGCCCCGTCTTTTTCAGCAACGGCATTTGTGCTGTGGCACCCACAAATGAGTAAACAGGGCTTGCCAATTCACCAATAATCCCCTCATTTGCAAACTCATTCAAGTGTGCCATGGGGAACGCAACCCCTTGATCTTCCTGTACTGCGCGAATGTCAAACCCACCATGACGCACCCTCAATTTATCATCAGGCGTATCAGTTGGGATTTCAGAGAGAGTGGGGGGTGTGCGTAGAAATTGGCTGATCATTTCCATCGCTTGCTGCTGCGTCATATTTTCAATGCCTAGCGGATTCGGATCATCACCGTCTACAAAATGACCGGTTGATGTCAGCATCATCACCCGCGAGTCCGCGACAGGTTTTTTCAAGGCCGCAAACGGTGCATCATCATACGTATAACGGCCACCGCCCTGATTATAAACCTGCAATTGTCCATTTTTAACATGTTCTAAAACTTGCGTGTAGTCGTTGCTGACGAACGCATGTCCAAGCTTCCATAATAACGCTTGGAAAAATTGTCCAGCATCCTCGTCAGAAAGTCCCTTTAAAAACTTAAAGTTCAAATCGGATCGAGACCCGTAAGAAAAAGAATCTTTGAATTCAGTAAAGCTTTCGGGTTGTGATTCAGTTGTCAAAATGTTTGCTTCCTTGTATTTTGGATAAGTTCCCACAAACGACTTGGTTTCAAGGGAATCTCTTTTATTTCAAAATTCGGGATATTGAGCGCATCTTCAACAGCTTGTGCAAAAAGCGGTGCGGTTGGAATGGCTCCTGCCTCACCTGCCCCTTTGATGCCCAATGGATTAAGTGGTGACGGTGTCACTTCGTGCCCAATTTCTATCGATGGTACATCCAATGATGTGGGCAGTAAATAATCCATAAACGAGCCGGTCAGCAATTGACCCTCATCATTGTAAATGATTTGCTCGTAGAATGCATTTCCAATCCCTTGAGCGATGCCGCCATGAATTTGTCCGTCCACAATTAATGGATTAATGATTTCGCCACAGTCGTGTACAGTCACATATCTTTGAATCGTGACGTCGAGTGTGTCTGGATCTACTTCGACAATCATGGCGTGGACGCCGCTGGCAGTTGCGCCATATTCAGGCCCAAAATAGTTGGTTGCCTCTAGTCCTGGTTCCGTGCCCGGTTTCACTGCGCCGCGCATGGGGTTGGCTTTTTGTGCCAATTCACCTAGTGGGATTGCTTTGTCTGGCACACCTTTGACCATTACTTTGCCATCGCGCAGTTCAATATCTTCTGCAGCAGCTTCGAGCGTGTCGCTGGCTAACTTTAAGATTTTGTTTCGCACGTCTTTGGCGGCTTCGTTGATGGCATTACCGGCAACGACTGCACCCCGGCTGGCAAATGTGCCTGCGCCCCAGTGGAATTGGTCGGTGTCGCCAGTTACCAGGTCCACTTCGGTGACATCCACGCCCACCTGATCGGCGACGATTTGGGCAAAGCTGGTGTAATGCCCTTGCCCCTGGGTACCAATGCCGGTAGACACGCTGACGCGTCCGCTGCTTTGCACCTGCACGCGTGCGCCTTCGTAGGGTCCAATACCAGTCCCTTCAACGTAACAAACGATGCCTAAACCGATATGTTTTCCTTCGGCACGTGCCTGCGGCTGAATCTCGCTAAAGAATCGGTCGTATCCGATCATTTCTTTGGCTTTGTCTAGCACCGGTTCGTAGTTGCCACTGTCGTAGGTAAGCGGCATAAAGTCTTGGTAAATGATTTCGTTGTGGTAGGGGAAGTTGTCGGGTGCAATGAAGTTGCGGCGGCGAATTTCGGCACGGTCAATGCCTAGCTCTTTTGCAGCTGCGTCTAACAAACGCTCGATTACAAAAACGCCATGCTGCCGTCCCGCACCGCGATAGGGGGTGACGATGGTTTTGTTGGTGAAAACGGCCGTAAATTCACTATAGTAATTTGGAATATCATACGGCCCTAGCAAAGTCGCCTGGCTGTTGAGTGCCACCGTCAGGCCATAGGGTGCATAGGCTCCCTGATCGTGTAGGAAGACGTCGTGGATGCCAAGAATACGGCCGTTTTTGTCAAACGCCGCCTCTACATTGTGAATCTGATCGCGTTCATGTGTTGTTGCCACAAAATTCTCAGATCGATCTTCAATCCACTTCACCGGGCGGTCTAGCTGCATCGCTGCCCAAGGCACCAGCACCTCTTCTGGGTAAAACATCATGATTTTTGGGCCAAATCCGCCACCGATGAAGGGGGCAATCACGCGCACTTGATTTTCAGACAAACCTAGCAGCGCGGCCATGCCATTGCGCACAAAAACAGGCGCTTGCGTTGTGTCCCAAATGGTCATCCGCTGTGAACGTCGATCCCATTGCGCCACCACGCCTCGATTTTCCATCGCCGCCGCCACGCCATGATCGTAATGCAAGCGTCGATTGAGCAGTAAATCTGCCTGATCTTTGATTGAGGCGTAGCTGCCTTTTTCTTGCACAACATGTGCCGAAATGTTGCTGCCTAAATCGTCATGCACAAAGGCGGTGTCGTCAGACACAGCTTTTTCCATGTCTACAACGGCAGGCAGTGGGTCATAATCGACAAAAATTTCGTCTACAGCATCTTCGGCAATGTAGCGGCTTTCGGCAACAACCATCACCACCGGTTCACCAACGTGGCGCACTTTGTCTTTTGCCAGCGGCACCTGGGTGCGTTGGTTAAAGACGATGTCTTTCACGGGGGGTGGGGAGACGAGGAGGGGGCCGGGCTGCCAGTAGGAGCCGAGGGAAACGGCCGTATACACCGCAATCACCCCTTCACGTTCTCGTGCCATCGACACATCAATATCCAAAATACGCGCATGGGCATACGGACTGCGCACAAACGCCACATGCGCCATATCCGGCAAATTCACATCATCCGTAAACAACGCCTGACCAGTCAGCAAACGCGGGTCTTCATTTCGCTTAATTCGTTTACCAAAAAACTGTGTCGCTGCCATTTGGCCTCCTCAATTTACATCAATCGAACTGAGTCAAAATTTATAAGGGGTGTAAATCAATTATATGCTGATTTTTCACTCCAACGCAAAGATTAGCGATAAAAAAACGATAGAAAGCTATTCTCTTGGAAACAGTCAGTTTAAGTGGATAATTTTTGCACTTAGTAGATAGTTTGTCTGGGCGGGTTAGGTGTCTTTGCTGGATAGCAGAGACACCTGCTTTTTGAAATCTTTATACTTGATTTTTATGGGGTTACAACGGTTTCTTTATGCCAGAGGCAAAGTGAACGAATTAGAATTTGTATATTCGTGTCCTCATTGCATCCCTCAATCAAATATTAATCAACGAGCCAGAAGTATTATAAATTTTGTGTGTTAGGAATGTATTAGGTTAGGAGGTACAGGATGCCTATACGTGACGTAGAAATTTGGCAAGCTCGGTTTAATGTATTGAATAAAAGTATTGATGAGATGAAGCTTGCTATTGATGGAAAGGATGGGGATGATTGGGAGATCACTATCAAAAGTGCATTAGCACTTCTGCAAGATTTTGGAAAAAAGCAGTTCGATTTTTTCTATCTGGGTTTTCAAAATGGTGCGTTGATTGATTCTCCTCATTTAAGAGCGGAGTATGCCCTGCGACGAACATTAGACCAAATTTCGTTTGATCTCGAAGTTTTACAGCGGGCACATAACCAACGGTTGCTAAATGATCAAAATGAACAAATGGTTAAGACCCTGGCATTAGCGGATAAGTTGGCATATCTGGCTTTGAAACCGGCAATTGATGCTGAGTTGTTAGAAAACACGGCCGTTATCACCTACTTCCAAAAATCTGCCAATGTGCGGGTTGTGCCATATGGTCCGGTAGCGATCATTGGTATTCCTTACACTTGTGTTGATTGGGACAATAATGCACGTGACTTTTTGGCAATTGCACATGAAGTTGGTCATTATGTCTACTGGCATGCTAAAAAAGGAAACCCGCGAACTGGAACCAGCCTGCGTGCTTTGTTGCGGAGTGAAATTTCGGCAGACCCTCCTTGGCGGACCGCGTGGCTAGAAGAAATTTTTGCCGATGTTTATGGTGCATTAATTGCTGGTCCGGCCATTGCACTCGATTTCCAAGAGCTATTGTATGACAATTACGATTTGCTCGAAGATGATGGAGAACATCCGGTGTCGGCAATACGGCCGTATCTATACACCGAAGTTTTACAAGCGATGAAAGATGCGTATGGTAAGCAATTGTTCTCCAAAGCACCTGCTGCCTTAGAAAAGAAGTGGAAAAAGTTGCTGCGTGATCAACGGGGAAATCCAGGGCAATTCAAGCCTAATCATCGCTATTCAGACTCGACAACCGTTTCTCTTTATCGTGCTAGAACAAAGGTAAAAGAAGTTGCCAATGTTTCTTTATCGTTGCTCAAATCAGTTTTGCCACATGCAGAAGCTAGCTTGTGGAGTACAGACAGTAAAAATCCAAGTAATGAAATGTACCAAACCTTTAAAGCTGAAATATTAGACAAATTAGCTGAAGCTGATTCACGATTCAATGCTCCTCGGTTGGTTGCTGAACCAATAAGTAAGGGTGTTTTAATTCCGGTCACAGATGAAAATATCATCAAATGGACAATTGGTGACGCTTTGGTGAAATGGTTCACTTTCTTTGCAGATGCTCAAGAGAAAGGGTTAACATTGTTGCCAGAAACTTGGAGCACACTCCTCAATGGATCTGGCTGGGCAGTTGGCGGTCCAGATGCAGATCATGCAGGTTAAATGAACGTTAAGAAAATAAAACGGTAATAGGGAACTTGTCATTCCCGCGCAGGCGGGAATCCATGACGTAGTCGAGTAGATTCCCGCCTGCGCGGGAATGACAGGGCCACATTTTGTAGTTTTCTATTACCTGATTATTTATTTAACTTCCATTTAACCTGGCTTAGCAACCTGTTTAAGGCGCTCGACTACAGATTCATACAGTTTTTTATGAGCAATATTTCGACCTATTTGTTCTGCTGTGAACCATGTCGATTGTGCCTTATCAGGTTGACTACCCTTCAAATAAAGGTCTCCAATATCACGTAATGCATAAGTTTGCCCTAGAACATCATTAAGGTATTTATAAATTGAATAGCTTTCTTGAATATGTGTGAGAGCTTGTGAATGTTCGTTTAATGATGAAAAGATTAATCCCTTTTGGTGTTTTACCATTGCTTCAATACGTCTGTTGCCAATGTTTTTTAATAGGGCAAGACTGTTATCTGCAAGACTTAATGCCTGAGAATATTCCCCTTTAAATCGATAAATTGTAGTCAAATAATATAAAGATGTTGCTATTTCACCTTGGTCTTCAATCTCTTCGCTAAAATTATGTGCCTTAATTCCATAAGTTAATGCTAAATCAAATTCCTCTTTTTGTCTGGCGATAAGCATTAATAATCGCAATGTTGGGATTATTTGGTATTTATCACCATTGGTCTCTTGAATTATTAAAGCTTCCTTTGCTAGCTTTTCAGATTTCCTATAATTTGGCCCATATGAGTAAAAAATTCTTGCTTGTTGGTATTTAGAAGCTGCCACACCAGATTGATCGGACACTTCTTCGTAATAGTTTTGACAACGTTGTAAAATCTCTTTTGCTTCTTCATATTGATTTTGGTCTAATGCAATACGGGCAAATTGATATAACACATTGGCAATACTAGATTTTTCCTGTAAATGCTCATAAATTGACAAACTATTTTGGAGTAATTTTGTTGCTTCTTCATAATCATTTTGTTCTACGCATGCTTTGCCCCACAGTAGGGAAATATTTGCTAAAGCTGCATTGTCCTGGATTTTTTGTGCTGATTTAGAAGCTAAATTATATCCTTGGCGAGCTTGGATGAAGCGTCCACGTGCTGACCAGGCATCTTGAAGAGCATAAGCAAAATCAATCACATTTTGCGAAAGTTTTTGGGTATAGGCGATTTCCATTGCGATTGTCATATTCGCCCATTCGGGACGGAGAGCATCGTAATTGTGTTGGTGTTGTTGAGCGAAGTTAAGATAGTAAGTCGCGAAACGCTTTCCCTCACCTGTATCCTCTTCCAACTGCTCTCGCGCAAAGTCTGCCAGCAAAGGATGTTGCCTGTAGCGTGTCTTGCCCTCTTCGCGAATCAGTGATAAAGCAGTTAGGGCAAATAAACGATCCTCTATTGTGTATTGGTCGAGTTCGGCAATGTGGGCGATGGCTTCAGCAGTGAAAGAACGGCCGTTAAACAACCCCAACAGCGCAAAAACCCGACGATGCGAAGTATCTAGTGCCTGCCAACTGACAGCAAACGAAGCCCTCACCTCCCGGTCACTAATTGCCAGCAGCGTCAATCGCTGCTTTTCATCCCGCAGTCGATTTGCCATATCGGTTAGCCGCCGGCGTGGCCGCGATTTGAGCCGCTGGGCCGTAATTTCAACCGCCAATGGATGATTATCCAATAGTTCGCAAATTTCGGTTGCCGCTTCTGGTTCATCTCCGGTGCGTGTTTCTCCCAGGATGCTGGTTAATAATAAACGGCCGTTTTCCGGCAACAACTCTTGCAGCGGCCACACCTGAGCATTCAGCGATCTAGCCAAATCCTGATTGCGGGTAGTGATGAGTACTTGATTTTGGTTGCCATTGGGCAGTAACGGCCGTATGCGTGCCATGCTTCTTACATCATCCAGTACAATCAGTACCGATTTGTCCGTCAACGTGCTGCGAAAGGCAGCAGCCATACTTTCAACATCTCCAATACGCGTGAAGTCGTACCCATACGCTTGCGCCCAGCTCTCCAAAATAGCCATTGGTTCGGCGGTTGCTGCCTGTGCCCACAATACGCCATCTGCAAACGAACTGCGCAATAGGTGAGTAAGCTGCACAGCAACGGTTGATTTGCCAATGCCGCCCATGCCCACCAAAGCATGGATTTGTTGTGATTTGGCTGATTTTAAGACAGCAGAAAGTTCACCGATCAACATTAGTCGCCCCACGAAATGGGGGGATTGAGGAGGAGATTGAAAGGGAGTTTCCAGGGTGGGTGTTGGGAAAGAAACGGCCGTATCCGTCAAATCTTCCCCAATATCTTCATTAAGAATTTGCTTATACAAGCTGGTTGTTGCCTCAGTAGGGTCAACGCCAAGCTCATCAGACAGCATGGCCCGACAAGTATCAAACTGAGCCAATGCCGCACTGCGTTGACCACTAAGCGCTTGCAGCAGCATCATTTGTCGGTGTGCTTCTTCCATCCACGGTTCCAGCGTCAGCAACCGTCCCGCATAGTCAATGCCGGTTCCGTACTGCTTTTGCTGCGTATGGTAAACGGCCAGCCGGTACAGGGTTTCCATAGCCATTTGGCGGTATCTTTCTTGTAACGGCCGTATCCAATCCTCAAACATGGGAGCATCACGTAAATAAAACCCATCGAGAAAATGACCCCCATACAGCGCGGCAGCACATTGTAACTGTTCCAAAGTTGGCTCTGTTGCAGCTATACAATTCTCAAATTCAGCGACATCTAACCAAATAGCAGCTTCTGGATTAATCGCCAGGGTTCGTCGCCTCACCAATAAAAATTCACCAAGTTCAGCTTTCAGCTTCGTGAGCGTTACGCGCAGATTGCGCCGTGCGTTGGCTTCACTCATTTCGCCCCAAAACAAACCAGCAAGCGTTTGTCGCGCATGTTGCTGCTCTGTCAAAGCCAGATAGAACAGCAATGCGCGTGCCTTGCGGGATGCAAGTTTGGTAAACGCAGTTCCATCTACTCTAATTTTTGGCATCCCAAATAAAAATATTTCCAGTTGAGCCATTTTGAATTCCTGATCAGGTGACATCGCTGAAATTAACGGTAAATAAGCGTCTAACCGCTAGAGTAATGAATATGTCCTTATGCACTTCAGATGAGCGGATTTTACTTCCATCTTCCAACTGCATTATATCGATTTGCGCATAGAAAAGAAACGTCTAGAGGAACTTATGTTTGAATCGCCTCCAAATTATAAGACATATATTTTGCGAATTTGGGAAGAACGCGACCCAAATTTAGAAATGATGAATCGTTGGCGGTTTACCTTAACTGATCCAAGGACCAATCAACGTCACGGTTTTAACAATTTGCGAGATATGTGTCAATTTCTAGAGCTGAATTTAAGTCAGCCATCCACTAAAAACACCGAATAATTTGTGGACGATTTGAAAATAGCACGAATTGTAAACATATGTTGAATAGTTGTCGTCAGGAAAAATAATATAAGTCACTGTATTGTTGATTTAATCCGTACTGGTAGGAGGATATCCGAACATGCAGGCGTATTTGCAGGGTGATTGTCGTCACATTGCCATGGTTCAAGCTCAATTTGAGAACCTGCTTCTCAAGCGAAAGCATGTAGTGGGCGTGGCAATTGGCCATAAAATTCGGGCCGGACAAACGAGCAGCGAACCTTGTCTTTCAATTTTTGTTAACCAAAAAGTAGGTAAAAACGAATTATCATTGGATGACCAGATTCCATCACAAATTGGTGGATTTATGACAGATGTTGTCGAATCTGGCCCTGTTGTGGCGGGTGGACTTTACCGATCACATTTCATGGCAAATCGGCAAGTGCCGCGCCCTCATTCGCTGCGTCATCGGGTGCGTCCGGTTGAAGGTGGATTTAGTGTTGGGCATTATCAAATCAAAGGCGGCACGATGGCAACGGCCGTTTTCGATGCCAACCCGATGCCGACTACAGTGCCTCGTTACTACATGTTAAGTAACAATCACATCCTGGCAAATGCAAATAATGCTGCAATTGGCGACCCCATCCTGCAACCGGCTCCAATAGATGGTGGCAGAATGCCGACAGATGTGGTGGCGCATTTGTCTCGATTTATTCCACTGCGATTTGATGGCCAACCTAATGTCGTTGATGCGGCGCTGGCTGAAGGTGAATTTCATGAACTGGATCGCGAAATTGCGCGTGTTGGCTATGTGCGCAATGTACAACCGCCACAACTTAATAAAGTTGTGCAAAAAACGGGTCGCACCACATGCCACACCACTGGCAAGATAATTGGCCTCAATGCCACGTTTATCGTGCAGTATGGTGCGGGGCGTGTGGCTAAAATGTGCCGCCAAATTATCACATCCAACATGTCAGCCGGTGGAGATTCAGGCAGCTTGTTGTGTGATTTGCACGGCAATGCGATTGGTTTGATGTTTGCTGTTTCTGAACAAATTACGCTCCATAACGACATTCGTTATGTCATGGATGCGTTAGGAATACGACTCGTGTAGCGGGGGAACGCTTCGCACACTGTCGGTTTTAGGGGCAAATGGCCGCCAGCGGATTCAATGTAAATCCGTCTGGCGGCTTTTTGGTTACTTTTCGGCAAATGCCACAAACCGGCCCCAGCAAGAGGCGAGTTCCATTCCTTTTTGGATGAAGGCGGCGATGAAGTAACGGCCGTTTTGCCCCCGCCAAATCACCACCCAAATTCTCCGCATGCACAATCCCCTTCGAGAACAAATTTAAATGCATATCTTGATAATATTTGTCCAGC
>QQUD01000941.1 GCA_008501785.1 Chloroflexota bacterium | reverse complement strand
AAGCTGTTTTATGGATTCATGATTATCTTCTTGGTGCTGGGGTCTCTGGCAACATACTTATTTATTCGCACGATGAACGCTACAGATGACGCTATCATTGAACCGATTGGTGAGTTGGTACGACAGTTGGTTGTGCCAGCAACACCGGTAATTCTCCCTGACTCTAAAGTCATCGTCAATGAAATCACCAACCTGGCTCGGCTAGAAACGGCCTCTGTTGAATTAGAAGAAACGTTAACCGCTGAGCGTAATTCTGAATTTTTATGGGGTTTACTTGGTGAAACAATGATTTTTGAGGCAACTGGGATCGTTTATGCTGGAATTGATTTTGCAGAAATGGGACCAGATGATTTAGTAGTGGTTGATCCTGACACAGTAATGGTTCATTTACCGGAAGCTAAAATTTTTGACGATATACCAGCATTGGATAACGAGAAATCACGTGTGCTTGACCGAGACACCGGCTTACTAACACGTGCAGACCCAGAATTGGAAACACAGATCCGAATTGCTGCCGAACAACAAATTCGAGAAGAAGCGCTTGCGACTGATGTGCTAAAACGTGCGAATGAAAATGCTCAGATCACAATAGAACAATTGCTTTTCGGGCTTGGATTTGAAAACGTGATTTTTAAGAGCGAACCCCCACCAGAACCAGCCCCCTTTGTGCAAGAAGTGCCGAAGGGTCAGCTATTAGCAACACCAACACCGGAGTCTTAGTCATTAGTCGAATAGTCGTTAGTCAGATAGTCTCCGACTACAAGACTACAAGACCAACGACTACAAGACTACTCTGCCATCAACGCCTGAATCGCGGCTTCGAATTCAACGTCGGAGCCGCGTGTGAATTCACCGATGTGTTGTAGGCGGATACGGCCGTTTTTGTCAATCAAATAAGTCGTTGGCCAAAAGCGCTGGTTGTAGGCACGCCAAGTAACCCGATCATTGTCGATGGCCACGGGATATTCAACCTCGAAACGCTCGGTGGCCTCGAGCACATTGTCAATCTCCCGCTCATAACTAAATTCTGGATAATGCACGCTGATAACGGTGAAGTCATCACCTTCATATTTGTCATACCATTCCCTTAACAAGGGAATCACCCTTTGGCAATTAATTCAACCAAAGGTCCAAAACTCCACCAATACCACTTTGCCTTGCTGTGAGGCCAACGTGACCGGTGCATCGGCATTGACCCACACTTCATTTGTAATTTCTGGGGCTTGGCCCAAATCAGGCAGCACAATTTCCTCCACGGTTTCCACAGTTGGAATAAGTGGGACTATAGGCACAACATCCGTTGGCTCAAGCCCGGACTGCACGGGCAGTTCAGGTGGCGCAGTTACGGCCGTTTCCTGAACAGGTGGTGCAGCAGTTGTGCAGGCTGTGATGATGAAGATGAGGGGGGTGAGAACGGCCGTTAACCGGCCAATCTGTTTTCTTAACATGTCTATACCTCCGCAATCAGTCTAACAAACAGTTATTGCAGAGGTCTTACGGAAAGATTAAGGGGAAGGCAATCAGGTATCAGCAATCAACTTTCAGAAGGTTAAACCTAGCTTAGATTTGCCCAAAATCAACAGTTGACATCATAAGTGATGTGATATAATGCACAATAACCTAAAACAAGGAGTGAATTATGGCCCGATACGCACTTAATCTGCCTGTCAAACTAAAAGAAGAAGCATCCAAACTTGCCAAACAACAGGGTATTTCCCTCAATCAATTTATTTTATGGTCTGTTTCTGAGAAAGTCGGCACTTTGCGACAATCGCTGGACGATCCTAATTTCCCCCAAATCACATATCGGCGTGGGGAAAGTAACGTACCGACACCAGTATTGTCTGGAACGGGTATCCGCGTTCAAACAATCGTAGTTTGTGTATATGATTGGAAGATGACACCAGAAGAAGTTGCCGAACAATATGACCGTCCCCTGGCACAAATCAATGCAGCAATTGCCTTCTATAAAGCACACAAAAAAGAAATTGATTCTCTTATTGCTTTTGATAGCCAGCTAACTGCTGAGGCAGGTTATGCCTAAACTACGACTCCATTTGGATGCAGACAGTTCTCAAAAAGCACTGCAGAAAGCACTACTTGAGCTTGGGCATGATGTCACCAGAACGCCAAATGATTGGATGCCGTTCGCCGCAACTGATGACACGCAATTGTTGGAAGCGACAGAACAAGGCCGGGTTATTTTCACATTTAACATCGGTGATTTCATGCATCTGGCAAAAAAATACCCGAACCATTCTGGTATTATTTTGGCGCAGCAGTGTGATTGGCCGCTTGCACGACAAATCAAAGCGCTGGATCGATTATTGACTGAAACAACGGCCGTTTCTTGGCAGGGTCAGGTGCGTTGGTTAAATGATTGGCAGCCTGAGTAAAAGAGAGACCCGATGTTAGCAAAAAATGGAACAATGCCATTAATCAAGTTAGTTAAGTCAGATTGATGCATCAAAAAGGGAATATCCGATTTACACATACCGATATTGAGTTAATGCGATTACGCCTTTCTTTGTCTTCAGGGCAGCGCATTCAGGCAATGTTGGATGCGCGCGCTTTGGTTGTTGGCAGCATACGAGGGCGGCTGCGAAAAAGACACCCAAATATGTCAGAAGCTGACCTTAATATGAAAATGCTGGAGGAAGTTGAACGTGCCCAAAGCGTCAAATCCTGGCCTCAATTTGTTCTAAAAACCTTGCAAGAGCTAACATCAAACAACTCATTTCAAAATGATTCAAATTAAATATTTGTCAAGAAGAAAACTACACTAAAACTAGCGCAAAAAAAAGCACATTTTACTTATTCTGAACCTAAAAATTCAAGTTCATAGACAGCTAAAGTTCTATTTGGAGAAACCTTAATCACAGTAAGCTTAATGGAATCAGTCGATACAGGTTCTATATCCACATACTCCCATCCGTTAAAACCACGAAACATGATAGTCTGCTCAGATCCATCTGAAAAGGTGAGTATTGCTTCAATTATTTGACCATCGCTTAAATTAGAAGCTCTGTACAGTCCAACCCTTGATACAGTAAGAGGTTCGCGAAATAGTAACTGAATCCATTGTCCAATTGAGTTCTTATTATTACCAACAGACCAAATAGAATTTGTATTTCTGTCGTATGCATTTCTTGAATAATATGGAATCCACGCCGTTGATGCACTTATTCCATCATGTTCTAATCGCTTTAGATCGTTATTCGCAGTTTCGGCACTTTCAGATAACTCTTCTTGTAAAGAATATCCAATCAATTCCATTTCATAGAGAATAAGACTTCTATTAGGAGAAACTTTATCAACAGTAAGAACAACACTATCAGTTTCTACTGGAGCAATATCTACATATTCCCATTCATTTAACCCTCGTAATTCGATTGCTTGTTGAGAGCCATCGGAAAAAGTTAAGGTCGCTTCAATTATTTGTCCATGCCCACTAACAGAGCCATTTCGATAAATTCCAATTTCTGTTATGATTTTTGGGTTTCGGAACAGAAATTTTATCCACTGACCAACAGAATTTTCATTGCCAATTCCCCAATAAGAATTTAGGTTTCTATCATAAACTTCATATGGATAATATGGAACCCACCATCTGGATGCTTTTATCCCGTCGTAACTTAATCGTTTCGGGATTGGTAAGGTGGGAGATATTGTCGGTGTCGGAGACACTTGTGT
>QQUD01000148.1 GCA_008501785.1 Chloroflexota bacterium | reverse complement strand
AACCAGCGCCACGCGAACTATTGCCAAATATACCAAGACTGGTTTCAGCTTTTTACACCAATAAACCTGATCCCAGTAATCCCGAACACGAGGTTTCATTTGGCACATCGGGACATCGCGGCACGTCGTTTGCGCACAGCTTTAATGAAGATCACATTTTGGCGATTAGCCAGGCGATTTGTGAATATCGAGCGGCGCAAGGGTATACGGGGCCGCTTTATTTGGGGATGGATACCCATGCGCTGTCGGAACCGGCGCTGGCGAGTGCGTTGCAGGTGTTTGCGGCGAATGGAGTAACGGCCGTTATCCAAAAATCCCTCGGCTACACTCCTACCCCCGTCATCTCCCACGCCATCCTCAGCTACAACAAAGGTCGTAAAGACGGCTGGGCAGACGGCGTAGTGATCACCCCCTCACACAATCCTCCTGGCGACGGTGGTTTTAAATACAACCCGCCAGCCGGTGGACCTGCCGACACCACCACCACCCAAACCATCCAAGACCGCGCCAACGAAATTATGCGTGACGGCATGAAAGCTGTGAAGCGTCTTTCGTTAGCTAAAGCTATGGCCGCCAGCACCACACAACATGTCGATTACATCACCCCCTACGTGCAAGATTTAGGCAACATCATCAACATGCAGGCCATTGCCGACGCAGGTCTCAAAATTGGCGTAGACCCCATGGGCGGAGCAGGCATCGACTACTGGGAACCGATTGCAGAGATGTATGGACTGAACATGGAGATCGTCAATCCTTACGTTGACCCCACCTTCTCCTTCATGACCGTCGATAAAGATGGTAAGATTCGCATGGATTGCTCCTCACCTTACGCAATGGCCAGCCTCATTGACTTGAAAGACAAATTCGACATCGCCTTTGGCAACGATCCCGATTATGATCGGCATGGCATTGTCACGAAAAGTGCCGGGCTAATGAATCCAAACCATTATTTGGCTGTCGCCATTAACTATCTGTATCAAAATCGCCCAGGCTGGCGCGCCGATGCAGCCATCGGAAAAACATTGGTTTCCAGTTCAATGATTGACCGCGTCGCCACCTCACTTGGCCGCAAGCTGGCAGAAGTGCCGGTTGGATTTAAGTGGTTTGTAGATGGTTTGGTTGATGGTTCGTATGGTTTTGGTGGCGAGGAAAGTGCAGGTGCTTCATTCTTGCGGCTCGATGGGACTGTGTGGACGACAGACAAGGATGGAATTATTTTGGACTTGCTGGCAGCGGAGATAACAGCAACCACAGGCAAAGACCCCGGCCAACATTACCAGGCCCTCGCAGCTCAATTTGGCAGCCCCGTTTATGAACGCTCCGATGCCCGGGCAAATCGTGAGCAAAAAAACATTCTCAAAAACCTGTCACCCGACATGGTCACCGCCGACTCGTTAGCTGGCGAACCCATTCTAGCTAAACTCACCAATGCCCCAGGCAACAACGCCGCCATTGGCGGCCTCAAAGTCGTTACCGAAAACGGCTGGTTTGCGGCTCGCCCTTCAGGCACCGAAGAAATCTACAAAATCTACGCCGAAAGCTTCAAAGGCACCAATCACCTGAAACAGATCCAGGCCGAAGCCCAAGAAATAGTCAAAGCGGCATTTGAAAGCTAGAGCTAAAGCTAGAGCTAGAGGACTAACTTTCTTACTCTAGCTCTAGCACCAACCTCTAGCTCCCTATCAATCCCCCATATTCGTACTCACTCGCCGTGCAGATTCAATCCAGGGATGGTCCAGTGGCACCATTTTGCGCTTGCCGACGATTTCTTCCAATGGTATAGGGACAGCGCGATCGCCACGCGATGCCACCATCACACCGTAATTACCTTTTTCGATACACTGCGCACAGGTTGTACCAAGCTGTGTTGCCAACAAACGATCTGCGGCTGAAGGTGTCCCGCCGCGCTGTAAGTGACCTAAAATTGTGATGCGGGTTTCTAAGCCCGTCAATTCTTCTAATTGCGTTGATAATCTCAGCGTGCTGCCTGCGCGAGCAGATTCAACTTTATCAAGCTCATTTTTCGCTTGTTTGCGCTCTTTTTTATCTGATACTTTTTCCAATTCTTCACGAGCCAATTGAAAAGCGGTGTGATTTTCTTTTGACATAGCCCCTTCAGAAACGGCCACGATGCTAAAATGCGCCCCACGACGACTGCGACGACGAATTGCAGCAGCCACCTTTTCAGTGTCATATGGGATTTCTGGAATTAGAATCACATCTGCACCACCCGCAATACCTGACCCTAAAGCTAACCAGCCAGTATTGTGCCCCATCACCTCCACTACAATGATGCGGTGATGGCTATGCGCAGTGCTGTGCAGCCGGTCAATGGCTTCAGTCGCAATGCCCAATGCCGTGTCGAATCCAAAGGTAACATCTGTGCCAAAAACATCATTATCAATTGTTTTTGGCAAAGTAATGATATTCATGCCAGCTTGACTCAAACGAAATGCATTTTTCTGCGTGCCACCACCACCCAAACAAACCAACACATCAAGGTGATGTTTGTCATACACATCAAGCATCGCATCAGTCATATCAAGGGTGCGATTACCAACCGGCATTCTATGAGGTTTGTCACGGCTGGTTCCTAAAATTGTGCCCCCAACCGTCAAAATGCCAGAAAGCGCCCGACTATCAAGATGAATGATACGGTTTTCCATTAGCCCACGAAAACCATCTCGAAAACCAATCACATGAAATCCGGCCCCAATGGCAGCCTTGCCTACACCGCGAATCGCTGCATTTAATCCAGGGCTGTCGCCGCCTGCGGTTAGTATTCCTACATTTTTACTCATGATGTCTCCTCAAAAAAGCTATCAGGTGTCAGGTGTCAAGTATCAGATTTTTGTTCGTTGTCTGGTTTATTTGTACCGCAAGATATAGAATCTGGTCAAACTTTTCGATAATTTAGGCATGATGAACTCACAAATTGACTGCCCCCTTTGTAATTCAAACCAGGCTGCTCCTTATTTTGAGGATGCAAAACGGCCGTTTCACCACTGCCCCATCTGCTCCCTCGTCTTCGTCACGCCCACACACTTTCTTGCACCAGCCGCCGAAAAAGCTGAGTACGATTTACACGAAAACGATCCATCTGACGCCGGATACCGTCGTTTTTTGAGCCGCCTTTTTTTGCCAATGCAAGAACGGTTAACGCCAAACAGCGTTGGGCTTGATTTTGGCTCAGGCCCTGGTCCAACCTTGTCACGCATGTTTGCAGAGGTTGGACATCAGATGTCAATTTATGATGTGTTTTATGCCCAGGAAACGGCCGTTTTCAACCAAACCTACGACTTCATCACCGCCACCGAAGTCGTCGAACACCTGCACAATCCACGATTCGAACTAAACCGGCTCTGGTCACGGCTCAAACCTGGCGGCACACTAGGCATCATGACCAAACTGGTCATTGACCGCAACGCCTTTGCCAAATGGCACTATAAAAACGACCTGACACATGTCTCTTTTTTCTCCCGTGAAACGTTTTCCTGGCTGGCAGCAAAATGGCAAGCAAATTTGAGCTTTTTCCACAAAGATGTCATTTTGCTCCAAAAGGAAAACCAGTAGATTGGTCAATTCCTGCATTTTTCGAGACTTTCTCCAGATTTTCTTGAGATTCCCACCTTATGCTAAAGACAACTTAAAAAAACAGCCAGTGATTTCATCGATAAGTTCGATTGATAATCGTTG